>JAFPUA010000173.1 GCA_017413305.1 Candidatus Ruminimicrobiellum caprinum | reverse complement strand
GAAAGCTTGATTGATTTTTCTTTTCCAACCATAAAGATTTCTTCTTCTTGTTTGGCAAGAGAAATTAAAGGCAAATAAATACCAATCTCATCAAGAGCCTTTTGTGCATAGGCAAGCTGACCTTTACCTCCGTCAATAATAACAAGATCCGGAAACTGTTCATTACGCCTGATAATTCCGGAATATCGTCTGAACACAGCCTCATTTATCATAGCAAAATCATTAATCTGGTCAACTGTCTTAATTTTAAATTTTCTATAACCGCTTTTGTCCGGCTTACCGTTTATAAATCTTACCATTGATGCTACGGGATTTGTACCGGAAGTATTTGAAATATCAAAACATTCCATTACAGCAGGAAGTTTCTGTAATTTAAGAACCTGTTTTAATTCCTGTAAAGAATCCGTCTTTAAAACATATTGATTTATATCCTCAACACTTATTTGGCTGATTACAACTCTCTGCTTCATTGCTTCTATGGCATAAAGCCTGTCTCTTATTTCTTTTGCTTTTTCATAGTTTTGTTCACTGCTTGCAGCAAACATTTCTTTTTCCCAAACAGTTTTAAGTTTTTTAAATTTACCTTTAAAGAAAAGTTCTGCCTCTTTTAAATTATTTTTATAATCTTCAGAAGAGATTTTTCCCATACAAGGGCCAAAACACATACCTGTATGATAATACAGACAAGATTTAACTTTTTCTTCTTTAGGAAGATTATTTTCGGAAAAATTTATTTTACACGGTCTTATTTTAAAAACTTTGTTAAGCCAAACTATTAATTTTTTAATATATGTCAGCTGCGGGTAAGGCCCGAAATACAAAGACCCGTCATTTATCACTTTTCTTGTCATAATAAGACGAGGAAAATCTTCTGCCGTAAGCTTAATATACGGATAAGATTTATCATCTTTCCACATTGCATTAAAATAAGGTTGAACTTTTTTTATCAGTTCTCTTTCAACAAGGAAAGCTTCTCTTTCCGACGAACAGAGAATATAATTAATGGTTCTCATAGCACTGATTATGGAAAAAGATTTGCTATCCGTATCCGAATGGAAATAAGATGTGATTCTGTTTTTTAAATCTTTAGCTTTGCCTATATAAATGATATTGGCAGCGGAGTCTCGCATTATGTAGACACCGGGAAGGTGAGGAATGTTGTGTGTGTAATCTTTAGCAATTTTATTCATAAGAATCTTATTACGACATTGTCTTTTGAATTTCTACTGCGTTGCAGCTCGCTTCGAGTACCCTGTTCATTTGTACACTTCAGTTCGCTGTCGCCTTGTACAAATTCAAAATACTTCGTCGTGTTGGAAATCACAAATTATTTTTTGTGATTTCCAAATTGTTTTTGTTTGTCATCTCGAATGAATATGAGAGATCTGTTTTTTGTTCAATGTTTTTAATATAAATTCCATTTCCGGAGATTTGAACAATTTTAATAATATTGCAAAAACTGCGATAGAAACAACTATTGAGATACATAGTCTTAAAAATATTGAAGGCAAATTTATTTGCATTATAAAATATGCAAATACATCCATTATAGTTGCTGCCACACAAGCTCTGATAGATGATAACAATATTTTTGTTGATCCGATTGCACCTATTTTTTTTCTCAATTTATATAGCAACATTGCCGTATTCATATAAGCACATAAAGATGTCGCAAGTGCAAGCCCGCCTACACCGAGAGGCTTCATAAGAACAACGCACAATATCACATGAAAAATCATCACGATAAATGCAATTTTAACCGGGGTTTTTGTATCTTGAAATGAGAAAAATGTATTTGCAAAAATTTTTGTAACAGCAAAAGCGGGAAGTCCTAAAGAATAATAAAACAGTGCATTATTGGTAAGAAGAGAGGCAGCGTAATCAAATTTGCCTCTTTCAAATAGAACTTGTATTATAGGGAGTCCTATAGCTATAAGCCCGGCAACGGCAGGCACAAGTGCTATTATTGAAAATCTTATTGAAAGATTCAATGTTTCTTTTAACTCGTCAATATTTTTTACGGCAACAGATTTGGACATCATCGGAAGAGATACTGTTGCAAGCGCCAGCCCGAATATAGCAAGCGGCAACTGCATTAATCTTCCTGAATAATATAGTGCCGTTATTGAACCATCTCCTAAAAAAGAAGCACATATCGTGTCAACAAAAGTGTTTATTTGATCAACTGATATTCCTATGATTGATGGTATCATCAAGAAAACTATTTTTTTAATTCCGGGATGGCTGAAATTAAAATCAAATTTCAGATTCCACCCAAGCTTTCTTAACACGGGATACTGCATAACAAAATGTCCCAATCCGCCAAATATAACACTGATGGCAAGACCTTTTATTTGGTTGCCCGGCGCAAGAAGCGGTGCTAACGCTAACATATAAATAATTTCTGCAAAACTTAAATTGGCAGGCGCAATTGCAGGAATAAAAAAGGAATTCAATGTATTAAGAAGAGCCAAAAGCATTGCCGCAAGACAGATAAACAATAAAAAAGGAAACATTAGTCTTGTCAACTCAATTGTCAACTGAAGTTTTTCAGGATCGGATGTAAAACCATAAGCAATAAGTTTAACCAATAAAGGGGCAAAAAACACACCCAATATTGTAAAAATAAGCAATACTACCGTCAGTGCCGTAAAAACAACATTAATTAATTTTTGTGTTTCTGATTTTGTTTTTGTGTGTAGGTATTCTGAAAACACCGGTATGAATGCTGCTGAAAATGAACCTTCACCAAGCATTCTTCTAATAAGGTTAGGTATTCTGAACGCCGCATAAAATGCATCGGCAAACATTCCTGCACCGAACATATAGGCAACAAGCATATCCCTGATGTATCCGAATACTCTTGATACCATAGTTCCGGCACTTACGCTGCCTGCATACTTGATAATTTTTTTTATTTCAATCATAATAAAAAATCGCTCCGCGATTTTTTGGAGCTTACAGCTCACAGCTGCAAGCTTAAAGTTTAATGTAATAAATTTTTGTTTTACAAAATTTTTATTTAAAAATTCTTCACAAAGTGAATTTTAACAACAAACTATAAGCTGTAAGCTTTAAGCTATAAGCCAAAAATTTGCGGAGCAAATTTTGACTATTTTTATCTTAAATTACAAAGAAGCAACTAATTTTGACAATCTTGCTTTCTGGTTAGCTGCTGCATTTTTATGAATAACATTTTTCTTCTTTGCTTTGTCCCATTCTGAGAAAGCAACATTCAAAGCTTTCTTTGCTGCATCAGCATCTTTTGCCTTTACTGCAGCTTCAACTTTTTTAGACAAAGTTCTTATTTTACTTTTTGTTGCAGCGTTTCTTGCTGTTCTTTTTTCTGCTTTTCTTGCTTCTTTAAGAGCAGATGTGTGTCTGCCTG
>JAFPUA010000172.1 GCA_017413305.1 Candidatus Ruminimicrobiellum caprinum | reverse complement strand
GAGTTAAAAAGGATTATAAATGCACAAAAAAAGTGACCGTGCTACCTATAGGGATCAAACCACAGACAACACAGCCACTTTTTGTTTCTTACTTAAAAGTAAGAAACAAAACCAAAACTCAAAGCTGGATTAGTTTTATTAAATCCAAGCTCTAGTATAAAGCGACTGTTTTTGGATTGATCCCTGGAACAAAAATATCTATTCCGGTGTCCTTTCGGACTCCAAAAACATTATTATTAAGTTGTTAATTTTACTTTCTACTGACTACGCACTTATTATAATTGAAAATATTTTTTATGTCAAGAATTTTAAAACGATACCCTTAATATAACAGCTGGGCGGCTTCTGTATCAAGCTGTTTTTCTATCTCTCTATAATTTGGCATATATTTTTCTAAAAAATTATAAAATCTTTTTTTGTGTCCGGGATGAACTAAGTGTGTAAGTTCATGTAAAATAACATAGTCAATACACTGTGCAGAAGCCTTGAATAAATGTAAATTTAGAGTAATTTCTCCGGTGCTTATACGGCAGCTGCCCCACTTACTTTTTAGCGGTTTTATTTTTATTGTCGGGTTTGGCACATTGTATTTTTGAAATATCGGCAAGTATTTATTTAATACCTTTTTAAAGTATTCGTAAGCTTCTGCTTTTAAAAATTCGTTATATTGTTTCTGCAAGTAGTCCGTATCGTTGGGCATTTTTGAATAAATATTTATCGTAAACCCGTCGAAAATAATCTTGTTTTCGTTACTTGAATAAATATAAACAATGTATTGACTGTCCAATATTTTTACCGTTCCGCCGTTTATAAGGGCATCTTTAATATTATCCTGTTTAGCTTTTTTAAATTTGTTTATACTTTTTTCTATCCACTTTTTATGAGAATTTATAAAATCATAAATAACATTGATGTCCATTTTTAAAGGAATAGAAACTTCTACGGTCAAATCCGGCGCAATTTTCATATAATAATTTTTTATTTTTTTTCTGATAATGAAAATATTTATTGTGTTGTTATCGGATAATGATAAAGTGTATATGTTGTCCATTGGATTATTATATTAAATTAATGCAAATTTTGAAAGGATAAAAAATAGTTGTGGTGATTTATTATTTGTTATTTTTATTGAAATTTTGGTATAATATTGCAGTCTATAAAATAAAGATGGATACTTGTGTTTAGTTTCGGAGGAGAAAATATTATGATGGTTGCTAATGTAGGCAGTAAGAAAGGACTTCCTGAAGGTCTTTGGACTAAATGTAAAAAATGTGAGCAAATAATCTTTCAAAAAGATTTTGAAGAAAATTTTATGGTGTGCCCGAAATGCGGATACTATGTTCGTTTGAATTCTGCAGAGAGAATAAAATATTTAACGGACAAAAATTCTTTCAAAGAACTTAATGCCGGTATGAAACCTGTTGATGTGATAGAGTTTCCCGGATATAAAGTAAAAAAAGATTCTTATAAAACTAAAGATGCTATCTGTACCGGCGAAGCTAAAATGGGCGGATATCCCGTTGCTATCGGTGTAATGGATTTTGAATATATGGGCGGAAGTATGGGATCGGTAGTTGGTGAAAAAATAGTTCGATTGATAGAAAAAGCTATAGAGAAAAAGCTCCCAGTAATTTTAGTATGTGCTTCCGGCGGGGCAAGAATGCAAGAAGGTATTATATCTTTAATGCAAATGGCTAAAACTTCTGCAGCTCTTGCAAAACTTGGCAAAAAAGGGCTTCCGTATATATCGGTATTAACTGACCCTACTACAGGCGGAGTAGCAGCGTCTTATGCAATGTTGGGCGATGTTATAATTGCAGAACCTAATGCATTAATAGGTTTTGCAGGACCGAGAGTTATAGAACAGACTATCAGACAACAGCTTCCGAAAGGTTTTCAATTATCGGAATTCTTGATGAAGCACGGTATGGTTGATATGGTAGTTGAAAGAAAAAATTTAAAAGATACGATAATAAAAATTTTAAAGTTCTTTGTATTTAATAAAGCAAAATGAATTCTTCCGATTTAGGTCAAGAATATAAAACCATGTCTTTAAGTTTGGATAGGATAAAAAGATTTTTATCCTGCAACAATATAGAATATAAAAGACTAAAATATATTCATATTGCCGGGACAAACGGAAAAGGCTCTACGGCAAAAATGCTTGCGACAATATTTAAAGACTGTGGTTATAAAACAGGCTTATATACTTCGCCGCATTTAATAAAAATTAACGAAAGAATACAGATTAATTCCGAGTGTATAAGTGACAGAGATTTTAACGCTATAGAAAAAAAATACGATAAAAGTTTTAGAAAATATAAGCTTACTTATTTTGAGAAAGTTACTGCGATTGCATTTATATATTTTGTTAAAAAGAAAGCAGATATCGTTGTACTTGAAACAGGTCTTGGCGGGAGATATGATGCCACAAATATTATAACACCGCTTGTTTCTGTAATTACAAGTGTCGGGCTTGACCATACGGAAGTTTTAGGAAAAACATTAAGCAAAATTGCTTTTGAAAAAGCCGGAATAATAAAGAAACAAGTTCATGTTGTATGCGGAAATATTCCTCGAGCAGCTTTGATACAGATAACAGAAGTTGCAAAAGATAAAAAAGCTCAAGTTTTTGTTTTTGGAAAAGATTTTAATTCTGAACTTATAAAGTATGATTGGAAGACAAATTCGCAGCGTATAGTGTACAGTGGACAATGTGTAAAAAGAGAATTTTTTAAGGTTGGTCTTTTAGGAGAATCTCAAATTTATAACACTGCAGTTGTGATAAAAGTTTGTGAATTATTAAAGGGATTTTTAAACAAAATAAGATTTAGTGTTGTTAAGAAAAGTTTAAGAAATATTAAATTCCCTGCAAGATTTGATATAAGAAAAATAAAAATAAAAAATAAAAAAGGCTCTTTAATAATCGACGGCGGACATAATGTACAGGCTGTAGAAAATTTTTTAAGATTATATAAACAGTCGCCTTTTTATAAGAAAAGTAACAAATTATGTTTTGCTATTATGCAGGAAAAAGATTATAAAAAAGTTGTTAAAATTTTATCCGGGGAATTTACAAATATAAGCTTGATAAAACTTGATAATTCAAGAGCAGTAGATGTAAGTATATTAAAAAAAGAGTTTTTAAAACACAGTTTCAAAAAAATTGATGTTTTAAATGATGTTTCGGAAATTTTTGAAAATATAAAAAATAATAAAACAATAATAGTTTTAGGTTCGTTCTTTTTAGCAGGACGAATATTACAATTTATTAAGGGAATAAAAAATGAGTGAATTGTATTTAGGTATTGATATGGGTGGCACACTGATAAAATTAGCAATTGTTGACGGTAAAGCTAATGTTATTGAAGAGACAAGTGTATATACGGACATAAATGCTGCTCCTAAAAATGTAATTAAAAATATTACCGATATTTTAAAAAAATTTAAGAATTATAATAAAGTGAAAAGTATTGGCGTCGGTATTGCAGGTGATGTCGACTATAAAAAAGGTTTTGTTCGTTTTTCTCCGAATTTGCCCAAATGGAAGAATATTCAGTTGAAAAAAGAACTGGAGAAACTTACCGATAAAACAGTTTATGTTGATAATGATGCAAATACTGCCGCTATAGGTGCATTTTGGTTGGATATAAAAAATAAAGCCGATAATATGATATGTGTTACTTTAGGAACAGGTGTAGGCGGCGGTATAATTATAAATAAAAAACTTTATAGAGGTTCCAGCGGAACTGCAGGAGAAATAGGTCATATGACCGTAGAATCAAAAGGCAGAAAATGTAACTGCGGAAATATGGGCTGTTCGGAAACTTACATAGGAGTAAAGCATATAGTAAAGGAAGCAGTTGATATTTTAAAAACAAAAAAATCTAAATATATAATGAAACTTGCAGATAATAACATAAAAAATATTACACCGAAACTTTTATCTCAGGCAGCGTTAAAAGGAGATGTTGTTGCAAAACAAGTTTGGAACAATGTCGGCGAGAAGTTAGGTATTCTTTTGGCAAGTCTTATAAATATTTTTAATCCGGACAATATTGTTTTATGTGGCGGGATAAGTAACGCAGGTAATCTGCTTATGGTTCCGGCAAAGAAAGAAATAAAAACAAGAGCATTTAAAACTTCTGCAAATGCCTGCAAAATTGTAATATCAAAATATACAAGCAAGCTTGGTGTGGTAGGATCTGCAATGCTTGTAAAAAAT
>JAFPUA010000171.1 GCA_017413305.1 Candidatus Ruminimicrobiellum caprinum | reverse complement strand
TGCTTCGTCTATATTTGTTTCATTGATGCCGCCTGCAAGGAAATAAGGCTTTATAAAATTTTCTATCAAATTCCAATTGAAAGTTTGTCCTGAGCCTGTTCCTGCATCAAACATCAAGAAATCCGCTTGGCAATTACGCCATCGTAAAATATCTTCGCCGGATTTTACTTTTACGGCTTTAATTATTTTATTGTTAATAAGAGTTCTTAATTTTTTTATATAATTATCGTTTTCGTCGCCGTGAAGCTGAACAATGTCTATAATTTTTTTGTTGCAGATTTTTGCTATTTTGTTCATGTCTTCATTTACAAAAACACCAACGGATAGAATATTTTTATCGAGGTTCTTTTTTAATTTTTCTGCTGTTTCTACAGATACTTGTCTGTGGCTTTTGGCGAATACAAAACCTACAAAGTCCGGCTTTGCTTCGTTGATATATTCTATATCTTCAGATCTGAATAGACCGCAAATTTTTATTTTCATTGTTTTATTCCTTGTAAATCCAAAAGAAATTGTTTTTTGTTTTCGCTTCGCATCATACTTTCACCGATTAAGGTTCCACTGAAACCGGCATCTTTTAATATTTTTATATCGTCAGAAGTTTTTATTCCGCTTTCAGAAATTAATATTTTATTATCTGGTAGATATTTTCTCAACTTTAAAGAATTGTTAATATCAACCGTAAAAGTTTTTAAATCTCTGTTGTTTATTCCTATAATTTCTGCCCCGCTGTTTAATGACTGTTTTATTTCTTCTTCGTTATGAGTTTCTATAAGGCAATCTAAATTTAAACTTTTTGCGATATTTATATAATTTTTTAGAGTTTTTTCATTGAGTATTGCACAGATTAACAATATAGCACTTGCGCCTATAATTTTTGCCTGATATATCTGATATTCATCAATAATAAAATCTTTTCTTAACGTCGGAATATTTACGGTATTTGAAACTTCCTGTAAATATTTATTGCTTCCTTTAAAAAAGTTTGGTTCGGTTAAAACCGAAATTGCTGCAGCACCTGCACTTTCATAATCTTTTGCAATATCAATATAAGGAAAGTTTTCAACTATTATCCCTTTTGACGGTGATGCTTTTTTTATTTCACATATAAAAGCAAAATCTTTACTCTTTAAAGACTCTTTAAAAGATATCTTACTAAGTGAAGAATATTTCTCAACTTCGTCTTTTAAAATATTAAAAGATTTTATTTTTTTTTCTTCGGCTATTCGTATTTTTTGTTTAGCAACTATATCATCAAGTATCATATTAGTCCTCATTAGATAATCTTACATAGCTTTCCATTTGATTAAGAGCTTTCTTGCTATCGATAAGTTCTTTTGCAATATTTACTGCATCAGCTATTGATATTTCCGGCTTTGCAATATGTATTGCTGCAGCAGAATTTAATATTACGGCATCGGTTTTTGCGCCTTTTGCACCGGAAAGAATATCTCTTGTAATTTTTGCATTTTCCTGAGGAGTTCCTCCGAGTAGTTCTTCTTTCTTACATTTTTTCATACCGAACTGTTCCGGTTCAATTTCATAAGTTTTGTATTTGCCGTCTATAACTTCACATACGCTTGTAACAGAACTTGCGGAAATTTCATCCAAACCGTCGGTGCCGTAAACTACCATGGCTCTTTTTACACCTAAATTTGATAAAACTTTTGCCATAGGCTCTATTAAATCTTTATCGTAAACACCTAACAACTGCATATTTGCTCCTGCAGGGTTTACTAACGGGCCTAAGATGTTAAATATTGTTCTTATTCCAAGCTCTTTTCTTACAGGAGCAACATATTTCATTGCGATGTGATAGTTCTGTGCAAACAAGAAACAAAAATTTATTTTGTCTAAAATTTCTTTACTTTTTTCAGGTGATAATGTTATTTTTGCGCCGAGAGCTTCAAGTACATCTGCAGCACCGCATTTACTTGACGCAGCTCTATTTCCGTGCTTTGCTACAGGTATTCCCGCTGCAGAAATAACAAATGCCGATGTAGTGGAAATATTAAAGGAGTTTGATTTGTCTCCACCTGTTCCTACTATTTCCAAAATATCCATATCGTTGAGAAGTTTTACACAATGTTTCCTCATACCTGCCGCTGCACCTGTAATTTCATCTATAGTTTCACCTTTTACGGACATTGCCGTTAAAAATGCCGACATCTGTATTTGGCTTGCTTGACCGCTCATTATTTCGTCAATTACTGTCTGTGATTCTGAAAATGTTAAATCTTGTTTTGTTACTGCTTTTATTATTGCTTCTTTTATCATTTTTTTATCCTCTCAAAAAATTTTTTATAATGTCATAACCTTTAGGTGTAAGTACTGATTCGGGGTGGAACTGCACTCCGAAAATATTGAATTTCTTATGCCAAACAGCCATTACTTCTCCGTCGTTGCTTGAAGCAACAATACTTAATTCCGCAGGTATTGTTTCTTTCAATGCTGCAAGAGAATGGTATCTGCCGACCACAATTTTATTGTCAAAGTCTTTAAATATTGGGCAAGTAGTATCAATATTTATTTCAGATTGTTTGCCATGCATAAGTTCTTTTGCATAAGATACTGTTGCTCCAAAAGCTTCGCATATTGCTTGATGTCCTAAACATACTCCGAATATAGGAATTTTTCCTGCAAAATGTTTAATTAAATCTATGCATATTCCTGCATCGGATGGTTTTCCCGGTCCCGGAGACAAAATTATTTTTTCAGGGTTTAATTGTTCTATTTCTTTTATTGTTATTTCGTTGTTTCTTTTTCCGGTTATATCGGGATTAATTGAACCCATGTATTGATATAAGTTATAAACGAAACTATCGTAATTGTCGATTAAAAGTATCATTATAATTCCCCTCCTACAGAAAGTTTGATTGCATTTACTACGGCTTTTGCTTTGTTAATGCATTCCTGATATTCTTTTTCGGGAACACTGTCTGCCACTATTCCTGCACCTGAACGAATAAAAACTTTATTGTTTTTCTTAAAAGCTATTCTTATGGATATACATGTGTCCATATTGCCGGAAAAATCAATATATCCTATTGCTCCGCCGTAAATACCTCTTTTATTTTGTTCCAATTCATTTATAATTTGGCAGGCTCTTATTTTCGGTGCGCCTGAAAGGGTACCTGCAGGAAGAACTGAATCTATCGCATCAAGTGCCGTTTTATCGTCGCAAATTTTGCCTGTAACCGTTGAGCCGATATGCATAACATGAGAGAATCTTTCTATGCTCATATATTTTTCTACTTTTACCGAACCAAACTTGCTGATTTTACCTAAATCGTTCCTGCCTAAATCTACAAGCATATTATGTTCCGCAAGCTCTTTTTTATCAGAAAGAAGTTCTTTTTCAAGGTTTATATCTTCTTCTTGTGTTTTACCTCTTGGCCTTGTTCCTGCTAAAGGAAATGTGTGCAGAAAACCATCTTTAAGTTTTACCAAAGTTTCAGGCGAAGAACCTGCTATTTCAATATCTTTACTGCAGAAATAAAACATATACGGTGATGGGTTAGTAGTTCTTAATACTCTGTAAGTGTCCAGCAAATTTCCCTCAACATCAGCTTCAATTCTGTTGGATAATACAGCCTGAAAAATGTCACCGTCTTTAATATATTTTTTTGTTTTGTTGACTATATCGCAATATTCTTCTTTACTGAACAAATAACGAAAATCCGATTTCAATTTTAACGGTTCGTCTTTTGCCGGAACACCGTTTTTGATAAGTTCTGCCATTTTGTTTAATTCTTCAATGGCATTATCGTAGTTCTGTTTTAAATTATCGGTTTTAATGTTTATTATCAAAACAATTTTCTGTTTTAAATTGTCAAAAGCGATAACTTTATCAAATAACATCAAATCAACATCGTTGAACTTTTCATCATCTTTTGCATCAAGTTTTAATGATGGTTCAGAATATTTAATATAATCATAAGAGAAATAGCCTACCAAGCCACCGGTAAAAGGCGGTAAAGTATCGATTTTTGGGCTTTTATACTTATCAAGGATATCTTTTATGTATTTTTTAGGATTATCGTTATTTGATACAATTTTGCCGTTTATTTTGATGACATTATTTAAACAAGTAAATTCCAGTTTTGGATCATACCCCAAAAATGTATATCTTCCCCATGTGGAAGAATCTTCCAAACTTTCCAACATATAACAGTGGCTGCTTGCTGATTTTAAAATTTTTAAAACTTGGATAGGAGTTTTGATATCGCTGTATAGTTCACAGCTTACAGGAACAGTTTTGTAGTTTTTTGATAATTCGACTATTTGATTGTAGTTAGGTTTAAACATTTTAAGCACCTCAGAAATAAAAAAATTCATCCCAAACAAAAATTGTTTTCAAGGACGAATTTAATATCCGCGGTGCCACCTTGATTTGAAACTGCAAAAAAACACAATTTCACACTTTATAAGGAATACCATCATATTCCCGGCAACTTACGCGTGCCCTGCGTTGCAGAATACTCGGTAAAAAACTACACTTTACTTTTGACTGCACCCTCTGCGGTCCATTTAATAAGCTGCTTTCTGCCTGCTTCTCACCACCCAGGCTCGCTGTTAGTGCACTTCTTATTTTTATCTCCGCATCATCGGTTTGTTGTATTATTGAAACTACATGAAAAATTATAGTTTTATTTTTGTCGTTTGTCAAATAAATAAAACCGTATTAAATTTTTTCTATGTTTTTTTATAAAATTTTTATATAATCAAAAGAAAATATTTATTTAAGGAGAAAGAAGAAAATGAAAAAATTTGTTTTGAGTTTAGTTTTATGTTTATCGATTGTACCATTTGTTTTTGCGGACAAAATTTCTACCAATAAAAGTGGCTTTGCAAAAGTTTCCGACAAGATTTATGATGTTGTTTATGATATGAGATATTATTCTGACTACAATTTTACGGGACACAGAATAACAGGATACAAAGCTCCTGTCGCATATATGACAAAAGAAGCTCTTGCCGCGTTGGTTAATGCTGCTGCAGATTTAAGACAGCAAGGATATAGAATACTTATTTGGGATACTTACAGACCTCAGAAAGCAGTTGATGATTTTGTTAAATGGATAAATGATCCCAACGACGAAGGAAATAAATCTTTTTATCCGGATATAAAAAAATCGGATCTTCTTGCAGGCAATTATGTTGCAGCAAAATCAGGACATTCCAGAGGAAGTACGATAGATTTAACGATAATAAAACAAGATGGTTCTTTTGTTGACATGGGCGGAACATTTGATTTCTTCGGAGAAGAATCTCATCCTGACTACAAAAAAATCACAAAGAAACAGAAAAAGAACAGACAGATTTTAAGAGATGCAATGTTGAAAGCAGGCTTTAAGCCTATTGATTCCGAATGGTGGCACTTTACTTTAAAAAACGAACCATATCCTGATACTTATTTTAATTTTGATGTAAAATAAAAAATATATTTAGAGAGAATATGAAACTTTTTATGAAAATATTTTTTATCATTTTGATAGTATTTATCTCTTTTAATTTGTATGCTCAAAACATAAATAGTGCAAATGAAAGTGATGTCTTAAGCAAATATCAAGATAACAAAAAAATTAAACAGTTAATATTGATAAGACATACTTCCGGATCTAATGCAAAATTAAAAATGTATGTTAAAGACAAAAAACAAAAAAATAATT
>JAFPUA010000170.1 GCA_017413305.1 Candidatus Ruminimicrobiellum caprinum | reverse complement strand
TATAAAGAAATACAAAAGACCGTTAAAACTTGTAGTTGATATACAGCATTCTACACCTGTAAATATGACTAAACCGCGTGAAATATATTTGGCAGATACGGTAGCAGAAACAGATAAACAAATTAATGAAAATAGAATAGAAAAGAAAGTAAAAAAAACCGGAAAGCCTGCCGATACAGCAGATGTTAAAGATATAAAACAGGAACAAGTTTCAGACATAGAAGTGCCTATTATGGATAAGAAAGTAATTTCTGACGAATCGGAAGTGCTTGCTGCACCTGATGAAAAAGAATATGCCGATGACGATTCCACGGAAAAAGTGGCAAAAATGAAAACTGTAGTTGTTGCTGATGATAATATTGTTGATAACAGTTACACGCTTGTTGATGATACCGAGAGTTTTAAAGATATTATGCCTGTAGTAAAGAAAAAAGATATTTCCAAAGATGCCAAAGTTATTGTGCTTGATGCAGGCCACGGCGGACACGATCCCGGTGCGGTTGGCCCGCACGGTGTAAAAGAAAAAGATATTAACTTGGCTATAATTCTTCAGTTGGAAAAAATATTTAAGAGAGATAAAGATTTTAAAGTTATCCTTACAAGAGATAACGACAAATTTATTCCTCTTGTAAAAAGAGCCGATATTGCAAACACTAAAAAAGCAGATTTATTTATTTCTGTTCATTGCAATTCTAACCTTAAGAGAGAAAGTTCCGGTTTTGAAGTGTATTTCTTATCGGAAAATGCGTCGGATACGGAAGCGTTCTCAACGCAAACTTTGGAAAACTCAGTTATTGCATTGGAAGATGCAGATGACGAAAAAACAACTGCATTGCAGAAGCTTTTATGGTCTATGGCATTTACCGAATACATAAACGAATCTTCCGAACTTGCCAGCTTTATTTCTGGTGAATCTACGGGAAGATTAAAAATACCTAACAGAGGAACAAAACAGGCAAACTTTTATGTACTTAGAGGAACTCAGATGGCTTCAGTTCTTGTAGAGTGTGCATATTTAAGTAACTACACAGAAGAGGCAAAATTACAGAAATCCAGTTTCCAGAAAGCAGTTGCAGATTCAATATACGAAGGTGTAAAGAAATATTATGCAAGAAAAGCTAAAGAAAATAAATAGTAAACCTATAGGGATTTTTGATTCAGGTTTCGGCGGCTTGACTGTTATGGCTGCCGTAACAAAGCTTATGCCTAAAGAAAATCTTATTTATTTCGGTGATACGGCACATGTTCCCTATGGAACAAAATCTAAAAAAATAGTTACCGATTTTGCAACAAAAATTTCAAAATTTCTCGTTAAAAATGATGTTAAAATGATAGTTATTGCCTGTAATACAGCATCAGCATTTAGTTTGGATTATTTAAATAAAATAATTAAAGTGCCGATAATAGGTGTAATAAAAGCAGGCTCTGTTATGGCTGCAAAAATAACAAATAATAAAAAAATAGGTGTGATAGGAACGGAAGGTACCGTTAAAAGTAATGCCTACGAGAAAGAAATAAAAAAATATGATAGCAAAGTAAAATGCTTTTCTAAAGCTTGCCCTCTTTTTGTGCCGCTTGTAGAAGAAGGCTGGTGCAGCGGTAAAATAACGGAAGATATAATAAAAGTTTATACAAAAGATTTGTTAAACAAAAATATTGATACTATCATTCTCGGATGCACACATTATCCTTTACTAAAGAAAACCATAAGAAAAGTTATCGGCAGTAAAATAAGTATTGTTGATTCTGCAAGTGCAGTTGCCGCACAAGTAAAAGAAATTTTAGAAGGAAAAAATATGCTTAAAACAACAGGAAAAGGTAACTATCAATTTTTTGTTTCAGACAGTCCCGAAAAATTTAAAGCTATCGGCAACAAATTTTTAGGTGATAAAATATTAAAAGTATCTAAAGTGGAGATAAACTGAAAATGAAATACAAAGTTTCCGTATACAGTAAATTTTCCTCGGCACATGCTTTAAGAGGATATAAAGGTAAATGTGAAAATCTGCACGGGCACAACTGGAAAGTAAGAGTATGCCTTTGCGGAACAAAGCTTAATGAAATAGGTATGCTGGTTGATTTTACCGATATGAAGGCACATCTTGCTACAGTTATGGCAAAGCTTGACCATAAGTATCTTAATGAAACAGCACCATTTGATAAGATTAATCCGACAGCAGAAAATATTGCTGCATTTATTTTTAATGAAATGAAAGTATTTGAAACAGATGATATTAAAGTGCATGAAGTAGAAGTTTGGGAAAGCGACACTTCGCAGGCGGTAGTAAGTTTATGAAGAAAGTCAGTAAAAGAAAAGCCGTAGTTTTATTTTCAAGCGGGCTAGATTCTACAACGGTATTATATTATGCGTTAAGTAAAGGATATGAATGCCATTGCTTAATTTTTAATTATGGACAGCGTCACAGCAAAGAAGTTCAAAATGCCGCAAAATTTGCAAAAAGTTTAGGACTTAGCTATCATATAGTTAAAACTTCTATCCCTTGGAACAAAAGTTCTTTAATCGATAAAGAACAGAAAATTCCCGAACACAAAACAATAAAATCCGGTTTTGTTCCGTCCACTTATGTGCCCGGAAGAAATACAATATTTTTATCTTATGCCGTTTCATATGCGGAAACAATAAAAGCTTCAAAAATATTTTTAGGAATTAACGCTGTGGATTTTTCTTCATATCCTGACTGTACACCGCAATATTTAAAGGCTATGCAGCAGGTAATGAAGGCATTAGGTAACGGAATAGAAATTGTTGCACCTATAGAGAAATTTTCTAAAGGTGATATAATTAAGCTTGGTATGAAACTAAAAGTTCCTTATGAAAAAACATGGAGCTGTTATAACGGTAAAAATAAACCTTGCGGGAAATGTGACTCTTGTAAGTTGAGGGCAAAAGGTTTTAAAGAGGCAGGTATCGATGACCCCGCAATTAAATAAAAATATTGTTCCTGTCAGTGAAGTTTTTTTCTCCTATCAAGGGGAAGGTATATACGCCGGGATACCGCAGATATTTGTTCGCTTTGCAGGGTGCAATTTGCGTTGCAATTATTGCGATACACCGAAATCTTTGATGGTAAGTTCTGCCGTAAAATATTTTACACCACAGGCATTAAGCGAATATGTTTTTGATGTCTATACAAAAAATAAAAAAATGTTTTTCGGCTTTAAACCGTCAGTATCTTTTACCGGTGGAGAACCTCTGGTATATGCAGATTTTTTAAAAGAGCTTATAACAAAATATTTAAGAAATAAAATTTCCGTTTATATGGAAACTAACGGTTCTTTATCGAAAGAAATAAAAAAAGTTTGTAAATACTGTGATGTTGTCGCAATGGATATTAAGTTTCAGTCCGCGTGCAGAAAAGATTTATTTAAACAACATAAAGAATTTTTGAAAATATGCAAAAATAAAGCATTTATAAAAACTGTTATTACAAAAGATACGACGAAACAAGAGTTTATTAAAGCAGTAAATTTAGTATCTGAAATTTCTAAAAAGATAAAGTTTGTTATACAGCCCGCAGGTTTTGATAGAATTATAAATAAAAAAGTTTTTGAATTTTATTCAACAGCAGCAAATAAATTAGACGATGTAAGAATTTTGCCGCAATTACACAAACTTTGGAAAATTATATAATTATAAAAATAAGGAAAATTTTATGGCTACTCGTGAAGAAGTAAGAAATGTTGCAATAATAGCCCATGTTGACCATGGTAAAACGACAATAGTTGACTCTATGTTAAAATTGGCAGGACAGTGGACTGTAAAACCCGACGAAGTGCAGGATATGGTGCTTGATTCTGACCCTATAGAAAGAGAAAGAGGTATAACCATTCTTGCAAAATGTACATCTATTAATTATAACACTCATACAATAAATATTGTTGATACTCCGGGACATGCCGATTTCGGTAGTGAAGTAGAAAGAGTTTTGAAAATGGTTGACGGTGCAATATTAATGGTAGATGCCGCCGAAGGCCCTAT
>JAFPUA010000169.1 GCA_017413305.1 Candidatus Ruminimicrobiellum caprinum | reverse complement strand
TTATCTATAGTTCCAATTATACAATATTTTTATTTTTTTTGAAATATATTTTTATCTCAGGAAAAAGGGATATTATTTTTTTGTTGCCTAAAAGAAAAATATTTTATACAATCTATGAGTCATGTATAGTTTATATCAAATATTTATATACATATCGGCAGCTACAATATTCTGTTTAACTGGATTTGTTTTTTATAAAAACAAATTCGATTCTCTATCCAAAAGTTTCGGTTTACTAAACTTAGCATTTTTTATTTGGCTTATTTCCTATTCGCACATTTATTCAACTCAAGATGTTTTTTCTGCATATTGGTCTGCAAGAATAGGCTTTACGGCAATAACTTTAGTTCCGATATTTTTATCAATATTTATGTTTAACTTTTTAGAAATGAAGTTAAACAAAAAAATAAAATGGTTATATATTATATCTGCTTTTATTCTAATTATCTTAAATTTCTTTTCTAATCTCATAATATCAAATATTGAAACTGCCTACTGGGGAAAATTCCCTTCTGCGGGAAAATTATTTTTTTTAATTTTCATTTATGCATTTTTAATATTAGTTTATACGATTTATACAGCATACAAGTATGTACAACAGCCCAAAACGACCTCAATAAAAAAACAAAAAACCATTTATCTGATACTGGTCAATATTGCATACCTTATATTTTTTATATTTGACAATTTGTTTTCATACAATTTATTTAATTTTGAGCCGACTTTTTATCTATCAATATTATTTTGTTCCGTACTTATAACAATTATATTATCAAGTTACAATCTTTCCAATATAAAAGTAACCTTAATAAAATTTTTTATTTTTATATTTATGATGTTATTAGTATTTGTGTTATCGAACTATATTCTAATTTCTTCCACAAATATTTATGTTTCAAGTTTTATAATTCTTGCAATAACATTAATATTTTTCACTTTCTATAAAAAAATCATCAGCATAGCAGAAAACATTTTATTATCAAGAAACAAACATTATCAAAATCTTTTAATTCATGCCGCCAGCGGTATGGCAAGAGAACATAATATAGACAGATTATTAAAGCTTATTTCTATTATAGTTTTAAAGACAGTAAAAGTTTCTTTTGTAGCAATATCTTTGGAAAACAAAGAACAGAAAAATTATGAAATAAAAATATTCAGGGCATTTTCAAATTTAAACAATGAACTTTTATTTTCTTATGACTACGACCACCCATTTGTTAATTTTATCAAACATAAAGAAAATCCTTTTCTTTATGATGAAATACCACAATATATAACGCGTTCAATAGTTTTGCCTTTAAGAGCAGGAATGATTATTCCTTCCTTTTTTGAAGATATAAAAGGCTTTATGATAATAGGCGAAAAAAACAACAAAGATGTTTTTACTAAAGAAGATGCAATTGTCTTTAAAATGCTTGCCAGACAAACTTCACTTGCAATAGGAAATTGTTTGTTTTTTGAAGAATACAAACAAGCTCAAGAAAAAATTTCTGCAGCAGAAAAACTAGCTTCCATCGGTGGACTGGCAGAAGGTGTCGCACACCAAATAAGAAACAGGCTACATCAATTCTCAATAATTTCAGGCGAATTGAAATACGAAATAAAAGATTTTGAAGAAAAAAACAAAAATCTCATTAATGACAACAAAAAACTTAACGAGACTTTTGATTATATAAAAGAATTGTCTTTATCTTTGAAAAGTAATGTTGAAAGAATTAATGAAATTATACGAGGAATATTAGATTTTGCAAAAATGGAAGCTAAGCATACTATGTTTGAAAAGTTTTTGTTTAAAGAAGTGGTAGATTTAGCTTACGATATGTTGAAAATAAAACATAACATTCCAAACAATTTAGCTTTCGTAAGAAATTTCAACGATACCGACACAATATTCGGAATTAAATCTCAAATTTTGGAAGTAATATATAATCTTATCGACAATGCCTTTGAAGCCATTGAAGAAAAGGAAAATTCTTTACCTAAAGAACAAGCAATTGCAACACAAAACAAAATAGAAATTCCTTTAATAAAAAAATCCGACACTACACTTATTCACATTTCTGATAACGGAATAGGAATAAAAGAAGAAAATGTAAGCAAAATATTTATACCTTTTTTTACAACAAAATCGTCGAGAAAATCAGGAACCGGACTCGGCATGTATATTGTAAAAAGGCTTATTACGGAAAATCATAAAGGTAAAATCAGATTTGAATCCAAATACATGTCCGGCACTTCCATATTTATTGATTTGCCAAATCAATAAAGTTTTGCTATAATATTTATGTTGTAATTTATAATTAATTGAAGAACAACAAGATCCCGCATCAAGTACGAGAGGACGGATTAAGAGGAAAGAAGTTGAGTAAGAAAATTTTAATTGTTGATGATGAAGAAGAAATACTTGCTTTTATGTCGAGATTTTTAAAAAGACTTGATATAGATGCAGTAGTTGCTGTTTCCGGAGAAGAAGCTTTAGAAAAGTATAAACAAGAACCTTTTGACTGTGTTTTTCTTGATGTACATTTAACCGGAATCAGCGGAGTAGAGGTTCTAAGAAAAATTAAAGAAAAAAATCCAAATGAAAAAGTTATAATTATAACCGGCAGCATAAGTTCCGATAACAGAGAAAAATTGCTTGCTATGGGTGCACTTGATTATCTGCAAAAACCGATAGATTTGGCAGATTTTAAAGAAAAAATTCTAAAGTATTTATAGAGCAATGGAAGAAACAAACTACAAAGCCTACTTATCAAAAGTAGCAAAACAGATGATTCTCATACATGACGCAAACCTTCTGTCAAGGTTAATAATAAGAACCTTAACAAGACAGCTAAGGCTGAAACATGCAGGCGTTTTTATCTACAACAAAATAAAACAAGAATATATCATTAACTTTTCTCGAGGAGCCAAAGGTTTAAAAATCCCTGTAGGCTTCACAAAAATCACAAAAAACAATCCTATAATAAAATTCTTTTTAGACAAAAATATTCCCGGCAATAAAGATTTTATTTCTGCACAGCAAATAGCAACACTAAAGGAACAAAATAAAGATATTAAAAAGACTTTTGATTTTTATACAGCACTTGAAGATGAACTGTTTATGTACAGAGCAAATATCATTTTTCCGGGATTTTTTAGAAAAGATTTGATAGTTTTGTTCCTGTTGGGAGATAAAATAGATAATTCTGAATTCAGTAAAGACGATATAGAGTTTTTAACTGTGCTATCTTCCGATGTGGTAATGGCTATACAAAATGCAAAGTTGTTCGAAGACATAAAGAAACAGCTTGATGTAAACAAACAATTATTTTTAAATACTGTTGAAACTTTGGCAAAAGCTATAGATATCAAAAGCGCATATACCCATGGACATATTGAAAGAGTAATGGAATATTCAATGATACTTTTGAAATATATTCCCCCTCACTTGATAAAAGACTATGACAATTTTGCCAATTCACTTAAGATATCGGCTCTTCTTCACGATATAGGAAAAATTGGCGTCCCTGAAAACATATTAAATAAAACCGATGTTTTAACACAGGAAGAAAGAAAAGTTATAGAAAAACATCCTGTTTTAGGTGCAGAAATTTTAGAACCTATAAGCGAATTTAAAAATATTTCTTTGGGAGTAAAATACCATCACGAAAAGTACGACGGGACAGGTTATCCTGAAAAACTTAAAGGAGAAGAAATTCCTCTCATTGCAAAAATAATTTCTGTAGCTGACTCTTATGACGCTATGATATCAGACCGTCCATACAGAAAAGGGTTAGCAAAAGATATTGTTATAAAAGAAATTGAAAACAACAAAAATAAACAATTCTGCCCTATTGTAGTACAAGCCTTCCTCGATGCAGTAACACACAAAGAACTGTAGCGACAATTTATAATTTACATTTAGAATTTAAGATACTAATATGAATTTAAGATGTGTTAACGATATTCCAAGAAACTGTGCATTAAATATCTCTTTAGACGAAGTTTTCTTTACAAAAGAACCGTTTGAAGATATTTTTCGTTTTTACAGATGGACAGAGCCTGCATATACGATAGGATACTTTCAGAAAATTGCAGAAATAGAAAGTCAGATGATCGGAAAGGCAAATGGTCGGAAACGACAAACGGAAAACGATGAGAGCAAAAATCAAATGCTGGCTGACAATGTAAAAATTGTCAGGAGACTCACTGGTGGATTGGCAGTATTACATAATACGGACTTATCTTACTCTCTGATAGTTTCCGACAATATTTGGGAATATATTTACGATCAAGAAAAAACATATAAAATAATTCATGAAAACATAAGAAAATCTTTGGAAAAAGTAAATATTTTTTGCGATAAAACAAATATATCATCGGACAAAAAACCAAAATATTCTTGTGTACAGACATTATATAAAGATGATTTACTTCTTAATGGAAGAAAGATTGTCGGTTCATGCCAGAGAAGAAGAGGCAAAAAGATTTTAGTAGAAGGATCAATACATTTAGCTCTTTCAGATGAGCAAGTAAATATTTTTACACAAGATTTTTTTAAGAATTTATCCGAAGAATTAAAGTGTAATATAACAAATAACAAACTAACGGAAGAAGAAATAAATTACGGAAAAAAACTCTGTACAGAAAAATATAGTAACGACAAATGGAACAAACTTTTTTAATAGCAAATACAACTTTTTTATATTGTATTACATTTATTGCCGCGTACATTATAACGCTGTTTTTTACTCCTATTTTCAGAAATATTGCAATAAAGTTTAATATTTACGACAGACCTATAACGGAAGTAAAAACTCATAAAATTCCCACACCTTATCTTGGCGGACTTGCCGTATGGGCAGGCTGGAGTTTAAGCCTTATAATAATAAGACTTATTACAAACTTTCCTACAGGAACATTAAATAATCTTAGGTCAGTAATGATAGGCTCTTTGTTAATGTTAATATTAGGCTTGTGTGACGATATAAAAAAAGGCGGGCTTGGATTTAAATTTAAATTTTTAATTCAGATATTTGCGGCTGTTATTGTAGTAGTATTTTTTGATATAAGGATACAATTTATAGACAACTATATTTTATCTGTTTTGATAAGTATATTTTGGATAATAGGCTTATCTAATGCTTTTAATATTATGGATATTATGGATGGTTTGTCCAGCGGTATAGCAGCAATTGCAGCATTTTTCTTTTTAATTATTGCTTTACCAAGTGAAATGATTTATGTAAATTTTTGTTCATCTGCACTTATAGGTGCAACACTAAGTTTTATACCGTATAATTTATCGAAAAACAAAAAGATTTTTATGGGAGATACCGGCAGTTTGTCTATAGGATTTATACTGGCTACAATTGCAATGGGCACATCTTATACTAAAAT
>JAFPUA010000168.1 GCA_017413305.1 Candidatus Ruminimicrobiellum caprinum | reverse complement strand
GAGCAGATGCAAAAGTTACAAACGAGATTAAAAATTTATTAACAGAAGAACCCGAAGTACGAGGTGCCTACGATTTAATTATACATAATTACGGGCCAAACAAAAATCTTGCTTCCGTACATTTGGAACTTCCCGATACAATGACAGTGGAACAAGTAGATGTTTTAACCAGAAAACTGCAAACAAAAGTTTACCATAAAACAGGTGTTATTCTTGCAGGTGTAGGAGTATATTCGTATAACACAAAGAATGATGAGTGTGCAAAAATACAAAATAGCGTGCATAAAACTGTAATGTCTTATGATTGGGCATTACAAATGCATGGGTTTTATATAGATTTATACTCAAAAGAAATAAGGTTTGATGTTGTCATGAGTTTTGAAATAGATGCTAAAGAAGGACTTAAAATTTTAACAGAACAACTTACAAAACTTTATCCTGAATACAAAATAAGCATTGTTCCGGATGTAGATATTTCCGACTAAAACAATTCTCTCCATATTTTTTCCTTTTACATTATTTAATTTATTTGCTATTATCTTCTACTATGAA
Organism: Candidatus Ruminimicrobiellum caprinum; assembly: GCA_017413305.1. Classification (GTDB taxonomy): domain Bacteria; phylum Elusimicrobiota; class Endomicrobiia; order Endomicrobiales; family Endomicrobiaceae; genus Ruminimicrobiellum; species Ruminimicrobiellum caprinum. The sequence continues at coordinate 1,346 of JAFPUA010000168.1, read as the reverse complement.
AAATAAATTAGCACAAAATTTTAAATTTTTTTCTTTAATAAAATTTTCTTTGCCGACAATGATAATGGTGCTTTTTGCATCATTTTATACTACGGTCGACGGAATGTTTGTTGCAAGGTATGTAAATACAGCAGCACTTTCGGCAATAAACCTTATGTGGCCGATTTTCGGAACATTATTTGCCATTTCTTGTATGTTTGCATCGGGCGGAAGCGCATTGGTCGCTAAAAAAATGGGCGAACAAAAAAATGATGAAGCAAAAGCAAACTTTTCTTTAATAGTTATTTTTTCTATTATATTCGGCATTATTTTCTCGACAATATGTTTATTATTCTTAGAACCGATAATTTATAAATTAGGTGCAAATGAAATTGTTTATAATTATTGCCGAAATTATATCTCTCCTATATTAATGTTATCGCCGTTTTGTATTCTTCAAATGATATTTCATTCTTTTTTTATTGCTGCGGGAAAACCTAAAACCGGACTTTTTGTTTCTTTAATCGGGGGAACTTGCAATATCATTTTTGACTACATTTTTATCGTTATATTAGAAATGGGAATAACAGGTGCAGCCTATGCAACTGTTTTAGGCTTTATTATACAATCATCTTATGGAATACTTTATTTTACTTTTAAAAAGAAAGGAACTTTATTTTTTGTAAAACCGATATTGGATATGTCTGTAGTTTTTAAAAGTTGTTATAACGGTGTTGCGGAATTTATAGGAAATTTTGCAGTGTCGATAACTACATTTTTATTCAATATAGAAATGATGAAATATTTAGGTGTTGACGGTGTTGCAGCAATAACAATTGTTTTCTATTCCGAATTTATCTTAACGGCAATTTTTTATGGCTATGCTTCCGGAGTTGCACCGATATTCAGTTATAACTATGGAAGTCAAAATTCTTATCAGTTAAAAAATATTTTTAAGATTAGTATGAAGTTTGTAGTATCCGCATCAGTTATAATGTATTTATTATCGATATTTGCAGCGTCTTATGTAATAAATATTTTCGCAGCTGAAGGATCTAATGTCTTTAATCTTGCATTAAAAGGCTTTTTTATTTTTGCAATATCTTTTATTTTTACAGGAGTAAATATTTTTGCCGCATCATTATTTACTGCTTTCTCCAATGGAAAAGTTGCCGCAATACTTATGATGTTAAGAACTTTTGTTTTGTTAAGTATTGCCATTTTATTGTTACCGAAAATTTTCAATGTTAACGGTATTTGGCTGGCTGTACCCATAGTAGAATTCTTATCAATACTTCTATCAATTTTCTATCTTATCAAATATAGAAAGATTTACAATTACTTGTAATCCCTTATAATTTCAAAAT
>JAFPUA010000167.1 GCA_017413305.1 Candidatus Ruminimicrobiellum caprinum | reverse complement strand
TTTTCGTTTTTATCTTTGACATAATTGCATTATTATACAAAAAATTTTTTTCGAGAGCAATTAAAAAAGATGTACTGTATTTTTTTCAATTTCTATGATGTAACATTTTATAGGTTTGTCAGGATATATTTCTTTGATAACCGAACGGTAATTATCCATCTGTTTCTGTATATATTCTTTATCATAAATAGATGTTTTATAATCTACGATATCAATTTCATTATCTTTTATAACAAGCTTATCAAGTCTTACCGTATTCCCGAACCTGTCAACAAACTCTTTTTCGTTATAAATTTTATTTTCTTTATCAAAAAAGACTGCAATGTCCGGTATGGACAGAAGTTTTTTTAATATCTTTTTAAGACTGCTTGTATCTTGATCAGGATAAATAAGCTCCGTTTCTTTAACCGCTTTATTAATTACACCGGCAAGAGAATCTTCATCAAAATTTTCTATCAGCGATAACGCATAATGAACAATTAATCCTTTAAGTAATATATCTTTATTTTTCCCGCCGTAAATTTCGGTAGCGCTGTCACAAATTAAATCGGTAATATCGTCAGGCTGTGTAGCAACAATTCTCATATCCGTCGAACTTTGCTGCATAATATCAGTTTCATTATGATAACCCAACTGTGTTCCCAACACTCTATTTTCTTCAGGAACAAAAACATCTATCAAACTACGCTTATCTTCTTTACAATCTGCCGGAGCCGTTATCAACCCGTAAAATTCATATACGGCTCTTGTTGTTGCAACATACAAAATATTCAGTTCGTCCGATAAGCCTTTAAAATATTTTTTATAATAAATATCATTTAAAATATCGGAATATTTTGTAAGATCCTGTTCTATTTTTACAAAAGAAACTTTATCTTTATTATCTATTTGAAAAGGATTTTCATTTTTTATTTCACCTATAGAGAAATACGGCATTATTACAACATTAAATTGCAATCCTTTTGCTTTATGTACGCTCATTACTTTTATAGCATTTTCCGATGGAACTTTTATAAAAAATTTTTCATTCTCTTTATTTTTTTCACTGTCACTAAAATAATCTATAAAATTTTGAAGACCTTGCTGTTTAGTTTCAAAATCACTTATCAATTCCAAGAATCTCAATATAACACTTCCGTCTTCCTGAAAATTGTTTAAGATTTTAAATTTAGATATTACAGCAACAGTAAGCTCGTACACTGCCACAAAACCGGTAGATTTAAAAAATTCTTCAATATAATCTTTCCATATTTGGGGATATTCTTTTCTAAACTTTATATAAAGAATACTTTTTCCCCTGCCGTCAAAAGAATTATTCTGTAAGAAATTTAACATATCCTGTTTTTCAAGTTTAGTTTCATTTAAAAATATATCACTTGTTATAAACGATGAAAAAGAGATATTATCCATCGGAGAATTCAAAAATTGCAATATAGAAAACAATTCTTTTATTATATTGGAATTTGATATATTTAGTGTCTTAAAAGATTCTATATTTATATTTTTTTCAAGAAGCCATTTACCTACTTTTTCCACATCTTTATTCTTTCGACATAAAA
>JAFPUA010000166.1 GCA_017413305.1 Candidatus Ruminimicrobiellum caprinum | reverse complement strand
CGCAACCGATGTTATTAGTGTTCCACCTGCTACATTTACAGTTGCCGATGCTACACCAACCAGCTTATACAACTGCACACCGTCACCAGCTCCTGGAGATCCGGAAATACCACTTTGAGTATCTTCAACAAATTGACAATAAACCGATGCAAATACAGGCGGATACATTCTTCCGTCAAAAGCAACATTCTCTGGTAATTTCAACTCATCATCTTTTAACAAATACCACTTTTTTTGCTTTTTTGCACCTGATTGGCCGTTAAGTTTCTCATAAAGGTAACCGTTTTTATGATTACTGCCATGATTATCACCTATAAACTTTCCCACACTAACAAGATGATCATGCTTATAATTTCTATCTTCTTTTTCTTTTACAATATAAGTTAAATAACCTCTTGCTCTTTCAACTATACCTTCGGCTGCAAGATCAACCCTTATTTTAGTTTGGTCGTATGTATCCAAAACATTTTGCATAGAAAACATCTGCATCACCACATACCCTATTATGGTAAGTACCATCATTGACACAATGGTAACAACAAGAATTGCACCTTTATCATTCTTCAATTAGTAGTACCCCCTTGAAGTAAAACAAAATGCTTTATTTTTTCTTTTAATAAACTTATTTACTTTTTCATCATATACAATACCGATAGAAATATCTTTTAAATCACCGGTATATCCGTAAGAACTAAGCTGCTTATTTATAGTAAAATAAAAATATCTAACACCACTTAAAACTAAAATCTTACCCTCAGATCCATAAGCCGAAGCATTATATAGAGGTGAACTTTTTTTACAATATTGCAAATACAAATTCGCAGCACTTTTCAAACTGCTACCAGGAACTTTTTCAGGTTCAACATCCGGACTATAAGAAGTAGAACCACTAATACTTGAAGCACCTTGAACCATAGTAAAAGGAGAATCAAAAGTATACTTATCAACAACCCAATCACCGCCGGATTTTATATTAGGATCGTATCTCAAAAAAGCTATCGTTCTCTTATCCGAAGATATTGCCCACTCTGTGCAACCTTTAACGGATTTTCTAAAAGACTCTTCAAAAAATCTTATACTATTTGAATTTTTAGAAGAATCCGACATTCTGGAAAATATTCTATAAGCGGAAATCGTCATTGTATAAGCAAAAAATATAAGTATGGACGATAATACAACCGCTACTATCATTTCAACCAAAGTAAAAGCTTTAAAATTTTTTATCATAAAAATATTATCCGTTAATGTGCCCAATTTTGTGCAACAAATGTTCCAAGTGATATTTTATTCATACTTTTTGCCTTTTCTGCAGATGTATCCTCATATTCCGTAGGCCATCTTGCTTCTACAATCAATTCAGTGCTTCCGTAAAATTTAGATGTACTTCCATTTATAGTTCTACTATTAGCATAGGCTCTATATGTAAATTTTACTGTACAACCGGTTCTTAATCTTAAAACTTGATTTTTATACATAAACAGCTTATCTGTAGTATTAGAAACTCCGTGAAGATTATCAT
>JAFPUA010000165.1 GCA_017413305.1 Candidatus Ruminimicrobiellum caprinum | reverse complement strand
TTAGCTTTAAGATCTATTGCCAAGGTTGGTGATGGTTTAATCGACTGAACTCTTTTTGAGATAATCATTTTTTGCCTCTGTATATAAATTTATTTTGAAAGATTATACAATATAAATTAAAAAATCGCAAGGTGATTTTTTTAGTTTATAGCTTACAGCTTTTATTGGCAACATCATATAAAAACTTGTGCATTTCTACAAGGGCTAAAGTATCTTGCTTGCAATATTCAAGAAGATTCTTTTTTGTTTCTTTAATCTTATCTTCGTTATATAGCCCCATTGCCATATATGCAAATGCAGAAAGAGCAATATCTCCTTCGCCTATTTTAAAACTGTCATAGTTCATTTCCGGTATCATTATCGGTAAAACCTTTTTAATTGATGTCCTGCCATGAAATCGTTTATCATAATAATTATTTCTTAATATTTCTTCAAAATCAACTATCCTGTCTGCAATAAGTTTTAATTTGTCCATCAGTTCAGGATAAAGTTCGCCGAATTTAAGAATAATATTTTTCTCGAAAGATGAATATGTTATTATACTGCCTGTCTCTCCGAAAATAGATATAAGATTTTCTGCTATTATTTTACGACAGTCCTGTTTGTGGTCGGCAATATATTCAAAATGTTCTATTATATGGTCAACTTTATCGCATTTGTGTATGGAATATTGTGTTATTACCTGCGAGTGAGGTGCAACATTTTTATACAAAGGATATATTGTCATAACAGCTTCAAAGTCAAGATAGTATGCCGGAAAAACTATTTTATCCAATTCTTTTTTTAAATCCGGATTGATATATATTTTATCGTTTATAATACAATCTTTCACAATTTTTTGAAGTGGTTTTAATTCCGTGTCCTCAGGTAAATCTTTAACCTGCCAAATTTTTCTTTCAGCAAGATTATCAAAAATTATTTGCGATAGTCTGGGTAAATCAAAAATATGATACTCAATATCTTTGCCTGTACAATTTTCAAACAATGCACAATTCTTACATGTAATTTTTAGTTTTGCTTCTTGAGGTTCATCCGAAAATAAAATTTCTTTTGAATATGACAGAAGTTTTGAAAATTCTTCTTCTTTTGCTGTAGTTTCTTCAGTGCAATCTATTTGAGAAAAAAGTTTTTCCGTAGGCATACCAAGACGAAAATCTTTTGATAAGAGAAACATTATTGTTTTGCTAAGGGACGGAACCGTCTTTGACGCAATGAGTTTTTCGTATGCCATATCCGACAAATATTTCTTTTTACCTTTTCCGCCGGCTTTTATATCTATCAAACTCCATGTACCATCTTCATTTTTGGAAAGAATATCGGCTTTTGCAATAAAACCATCGTACTCGAAGAGAGGATCAAAAATAGTTTTAACATTTTCGTCCGCTATAAGCTCTTTCGTCATTTTTATCGCGTCGTGAAAAGCACAGGAAACCCAAACGCCGTTCTTAAACATAATTCTAGCCATAGAACGAACATTTTGTGATTCCATTATTAAAAATTCGTTGCTTAAAGTATTAACTTTTGGGACAAGTCCTCTGTACAAATGCCAAGCATATACGGGACATTCTAACGATTTTAAAAAGAGAGTTTTATTTATAGGTTTCATAAAAAAATCGCCTGAAAATGACAACGCCAATTAGAAATTAGCAGTTAGCAATGAGCAATCAACGACAAACAACT
>JAFPUA010000022.1 GCA_017413305.1 Candidatus Ruminimicrobiellum caprinum | reverse complement strand
GATCATAATACATTACAGTCCGGTTTTGAAAATGCCGATGATCATAAATTTTTACAAACAATAGCAAATAAACATGGAATAGTTTTTTCTCCTGCAGGTAATGGTATTTGCCATCAGGTACATTTGGAAAGATTCGGTATTCCGGGAAAAACTTTGATAGGCTCGGATTCTCATACACCTACAGGTGGTGGTATCGGTATGATTGCTTTCGGTGCAGGTGGACTTGATGTTGCATGTGCAATGGCAGGACAACCTTTTTATATAACAATGCCGAAAATTGTTAAAGTTAATTTAACGGGAAAATTAAGAGACTGGGTAAGTGCTAAAGATATAATTTTAGAACTTTTAAGAATATTGTCGGTAAAAGGCGGAAGAGGAAAAATATTTGAATTTGCAGGAGAAGGTGTTAAAACGTTATCCGTTCCGGAAAGAGCAACTATTACAAATATGGGAACAGAACTTGGTGCAACAACAACAATATTTCCTTCGGACGAAATAACAAAAGACTTTTTAAAAAGACACAACAGGTAAAAAGATTGGATTGAAATGTTTGCTGATTCTGATTCAACTTATGATGATGAAATAACTATAAATTTATCTGAACTTGAACCTTTAATTGCAATGCCGCATAGTCCAGACAATGTTAAAAAAGTTAAAGATTTAAAAGGAACCAAAGTTGATCAGGTTTGTATTGGTTCATGTACTAACTCATCTTATGCCGATATGATGTTATGTGCGGAAACGTTAAAGGATAAAAAGATAAACAAGAATACAAGTTTAACTATTTCTCCGGGATCAAGACAAGTATTTTCTATGCTTGCAAGTTCAGGTAAATTATTCAACATAATAAATGCCGGTGCAAGAATATTGGAATGTGCTTGCGGACCATGTATAGGAATGGGACAAGCTCCTAAAACTAAAGCTGTTTCTCTTAGAACATTTAACAGAAATTTTGAAGGCAGAAGCGGAACAAAAGATGCTCAAGTTTATTTGTGTTCACCGGAAGTTGCACTTGCTGCAGCTTTAACAGGCGAAATAACCGATCCTACAACTTTGTTCGGTGCAAAACCTAAAATAAGTTTGCCGGATAGTTTTTATATTAACGATGACCATTTTCAAAAACCTTCTAATGAAGGTGAAATTGTTAGAGGCCCTAACATAAAACCTTTACCGAAATTCGAACCTATGCCCGATTCTATTTCGGCAGACGTAGTTTTGAAAGTTGGTGATAATATATCTACTGATCATATACTTCCTGCAGGTGCAAAAATTTTACCTTTAAGATCTAATTTACCAGCAATATCGGAACATACTTTCGGTGCTGTAGATAAAGATTTTGTAGCAAGAGCAAAATCTGTTAAAAACGGAGTTATAGTAGGTGCGGAAAATTATGGGCAAGGTTCTTCAAGAGAACATGCCGCACTTGCTCCGAGATATTTAGGAATAAAAGTTGTTATTACAAAAACATTTGCAAGAATACATTTGGCAAATTTAATAAATTTTGGAATTATTCCTTTAACATTTGATAATGTG
>JAFPUA010000021.1 GCA_017413305.1 Candidatus Ruminimicrobiellum caprinum | reverse complement strand
TGTTCGGATCAATATTCAATTCTTCTATAATTTGAGCTCTAGATAATTTAGAGTCAATTTCTGCAATTCTTTGCATAAGATTTGTAAGAGCTTCTTTGGCAGCATGATACTCTGCATTTTCTCTTAAATCGCCATGCTCTCTTGCTCTTGCTATTTCATCTTGAATTTGCGGTTTTCTCTTCGTTTGAAGATAATCAAGTTCTTCCAATAATTTGTTTCTACCTTCTCTGGTTAAGTAAATTTCACCCATTTTTGTACCTCTTATATTTATGCTTTTTTATATAACTCAACTAAAGTTTTTACCCATTTGTTCTCAGGGACTTTACAAACTATTTTGCCTTTCTTAAACAAAACGCCCTCTTTATTTCCGCCGGCGATACCAAAATCTGCCTCTTTCGCTTCTCCCGGCCCATTAACAACACAACCCATAACGGCAATTTTTATATCCTTTTTTATATTTTTTTTCTGAACTTTTGACAAAGCTATCTCTAATTCAATAACTATCTTTATCAAATTAACTTTTGTTCTGGAACATGTCGGACAAGAAACAAGATCTATACCGGTACTTCTCAAATCGAGAGACTGTAATATCTGATATGCTGCACGCACTTCTTCAATCGGATTAGCTGTAAGCGATACCCTTATTGTATCTCCTATTCCTTGTGCCAACATTATACCTAACCCAACGGAAGATTTAATTGTTCCTCGAAAAACAGAACCTGCTTCCGTGATTCCTAAATGTGTAGGATAATTTCTCTTAGAAGCAAATAATTTATATGCTTCAACCGTTGTTGCGACATCAGATGCTTTAAGGGATACTGCAATATCTTCAAAATCTAAATCCTCTAAAATTTTCACATGCTCAAGAGCTGCTTTAACAAGAGCTTTTGCTTTATCTTTTGTCGTCGAAAAATCGTGAACCTGCTTTAAAGAACCTGCATTTACACCTATTCTTATAGGAATATGTGCTTTCTTTGCTGCTTTTACAAGTTCCTGCACTTTTTCTTTTGAACCGATATTTCCGGGATTAATTCTTAATTTATCAACACCCTGATTTATAGCCTCAAGTGCTAACCTATGATCAAAATGTATATCAGCAACAAGAGGAATATGTATATGTTTTTTTATATACTTAATATTTTTGGCTGATTCCATATCCGGTACAGAAACTCTTATTATTTCACAACCAACTTCTTCAAGTTCTCTTATCTGTTTAACGGTGGATTTCCAATCTTGTGTATTTGTATTTGTCATAGACTGTATGGCAATCGGATTACCACCGCCGATTTTTACTCCGCCAATATTTATAACCTTAGTTTTGTTTCTGGTAAACATAATGCCTCTTATTTAAATAATTTCCCAATTCCTAGCCTGATTAAGTCATTATATGTTGCAAATAAAAATATCAACAATATCAAGCTTAAACCTATAGTATTATAAACCTGAATAACTTTCAAGCTGATTTGTTTTCTGATAATTCCCTCTGCAATAAATAAAATTATCATTCCACCGTCAACAAGAGGTATCGGCAATAAATTAAACAATCCTAATGCTACAGAAATTACAGCCAATAATCTGATATAACTTTCCAAGCCTGACTTTGCAGACTTTGCCATCACTTGTATTACGCCGATAGGTCCTGCAACTTCAGGTTTTTCCCAAGATACAAGTTTTTCCCATAAGTATTTAAGTGTAAATGTAGATTGATATATAGAAGTATCTATCCCATGATAAAAAGCACTAAAAAATGAAACTTTCTCTTTAGTAATTTTAGGCTGTATTCCCAACATTCCCGAACCTGTATTAGGATTTTTATCGAGAACAAATTTAAAATCCAACTCTTTTTCATCTCTAAAAACAATAAGTTCTACTTCTTTATCAGCTTTTTCTTTTAAATTTTTTGTTAAATCAAACCAATCTTTTATTTGAATACCGTCAACAGATAATATTTTATCTCCTACAAGTAACCCTGCCTTTGCTGCGCAATTTTCATCAGAAAGATATCCTATTGATGCTTCCGTAGATATATTTGTTAATCCCCAAACATTGAACACAAAAGCAAATATTAAAACAGCAAGGACATAGTTCATTAATGGTCCACAAAATGCGATCATTACTTTCTTGTACCATTTAAGAGATAAAAACTCGCCATCTTTTCCTGTCGCTTCATCCGGGTTTTCCCCAGCCATTGCAACCATACCGCCAAAAGGAAATAGACAAATTGAATACCTTGTCTCGCCTTTTGTAAAACCTATGATTTCTTTACCAAAACCAAAAGCAAACTTTAAAACTTTAACTTTATAAAGTTTCGCCATTGTAAAATGTCCAAGCTCATGAATAAAAATTAAAAGGCCAAGCCCGAACAGTACAGCAACTACTTGTATCAATGTTGAATATGTTCCCGATAATATATGCATATTTATACTCCTTAACATATTGTAAAAAAAACAGACTTGCAAGATTTTTTGTTGCAAAATCTTGCAAAAAAAAATATCATTTATATGATGTTAAAATTATACCATTTTTATTTTAAGAAATAAAGATTTTATAAACCTATGAACTTTTTTATAATATTCAAAAATACTTTATCCATATGGCTTTTGCCCATATTATTTTTAAGTTTATTTATTAAACCTTTCAATTTATTTACAGCCCATATTTTATATATACTATTATGTTATTTGATTTTTTTTACTCTGTATTATTTTACTGAAAGAAAAATATTTTTTTATATAGATAGAATTTTTCTGATATATTTTTCGTTAACTGTTTTTGCAAACAACAATATTTTTTCGACGGAATATTTAAATTTTATTTTGTTAATTATTTTTTTTATTTTGGGTTCTTATGTTTTTTTATTTTATTTTTTTAAGAAAAGAAAAAAGGAATTTGATCTAAATTTTACAAAACTTTCTTG
>JAFPUA010000164.1 GCA_017413305.1 Candidatus Ruminimicrobiellum caprinum | reverse complement strand
TTGCAAAATCTATTGTATCTGTAGCTGTGCTGTAAAGAACTAACGAACCGCTGTTATATAATATGTTGTTAACACCTGTAACTTTTACATTTGCTGCATTTGCGGTAACTTGCGAACCTTCTTCAATACTTATTGAAGCTTGTTCAAATTTTGCATTACCGCCAAAGTTTACTGTTGCACCGGCTACAGTTGTCGTTCCTGTTCCAATAACACCGTTTTCAAATGAAGTTTCACCTGCTGTTGCTGTAATTAACATCGCACCTTTGTTATTAACATCTACCGTTGCAGTGTTTTCTTCAAACGTTACACCGGAAAGAGTTGCATTACCTTCATTATCTATTACTGAATCACCTATATTGTTTTTAAATGTTACTGTTGAAAGGTTAAGTGCTCCTACTTCATCTTCACTTAATTTTTTTACCTCTAAAGCATTTTCAAAACCTTCAAAACCTGCCAAATTGTTAATTGTTAATGTGTATGTACCAACTTTAATGCCGGTAACTGTTGCTCCTGTTTCATTTGTACCAAAAAGTTTATTATTATTAACACCGTTTATTATTAAATTTGCACCTAAAGTATCTGAGCCGCCGTCCGCTGTCCAATCTTCTATCAATTCGTCTTTGGTAAGAGAATAAGAATCATCTTGATTTGCTATGGCTTTCGGAAGGCTGCCACTACCTAAAGCTACTACTTTTAATTCTGTATTTCCAGTTGCACTATTGTATTCAACAACTATACTGTATTCTTTATCCGGTGTAGCTAAATGAATTGCATCTTGCGGAATTGTAGGATCTGCAAGTATATTTGTGTTTGCTATTGCAATGTTTGCTTCTGTTACTCCTGACTGCAAATCAGATAATAAAATTACATCATCCAAATTTGCAGTACTTCCTTCTCCTACTGTCCAACTACTCGTATTAAAATTATCTGCTAATGTATTAAATAAATCTACATCCAATCTGTATTCCCAACTTGCACCGTTATCTATTGTTATGGATTGTGCCGATATTGTGCCTGTACTTGTATTCTGTGTATTGATTATTGCACCATTTTTAATTACTAAATCTGCACCGGTTAAAAGATCTTCTTTTTTCAATTTAACTTGAACATCATTTAATGCTGTAGAAGTACCTATATTTACTATGTTGCCGCTTATTGCAGAACTTATTGTAACTTCCGATGTGTTAATATTAACTGTTCCTTTTAATGTTTCATAATCAGTCACTCCGGTTATTGCATAACTTATTGTTCCGCCAAGAACATCATAAGTTCCAATATTTTGCAATGTGCCGTTATTTGTAAGAACAACATTATCTGCATTGGATTTTAACAACCCTTCGCTATAATTTATTATTGAAGCGGCATTTATTTTTGCTGCATTACTTGTACCTGTACCGCTATTATCAAATTCTGTTGAGAGAATTACTAACTGACTTAATGCAGTTATATCTTCGGTTGTTGTAAATTCTCCATCCCATAAAGTTATATATTGTTGAATAATTGAAGCTTCGTTCTTTAATGAATGATAAACACGTAATTCTCCATAAGATGTGGTTTCATTATCTGTTATACCTTGAATTCTGCTTTTGTTTGTCGCTTCATATCCTTCAAACTCCAAAACACCTGCATTTTGTATTGTCGCATTAGAACCATCAAAACCGGTTATATCATTTGCAGAAGTTTGTAAAGATGCTCCCTCTTCTATTGTTATACTGTTTTGGACAGATATTTGTTTTCCTTCATTATTATATAAAGTACCGGCAATGGTTATACCTGCTTGTTTAATTTTCGCATTGTTTATAAAACCAGTATTCTCTTCAATTTCTATTTCTCCGTAGACAGTATTTTCACCTATAATTAAACCTGTTATTTCGTTATTATTTTCGTCAACCGCACTGGTTAATTTTAATGTTCCAGCATTTTCTATTTTCCCGCTGTTTACTGTAACACTGCTTACATCTGTTTTAAAG
>JAFPUA010000163.1 GCA_017413305.1 Candidatus Ruminimicrobiellum caprinum | reverse complement strand
TTATTTATTAAAACTGACACAGGTAACACCGAATTTTCGTTAAGTAAAATAGCTTCGGTAATTCTTGTAAGTGCAAGACCTATACCGTAAGATGTTTCACCTTTTTTCTCTATTATTTTGTAAGCCGAATTTTTTACATTACTGAAAATTTCATTAAGTATGGCTTTGTGATTACAATTTTGTTTTTTGTCGCACAACATACAATGATTTTCTATATTTACTCCACCAACCGTTGCTTTACTCCATACAGGAAACTCACTATCACCATGCTCACCTAAAATGTAACCGTGAACACTTCTTGCATCTATATTACAATGTTTTGCTATTTCGTATCTGAACCTTGCCGAATCAAGCAATGTTCCTGAACCTATAACTTTGGATGCCGGTTTACCGGAAATTTTGTATGCAGCATAAGTTAAAACATCTACGGGATTGGAAGCAATTAAAAGAATTGCATTCGGAGCATATTTCATAATTTCAGGAATAATAGATTTAAATAAATTTACATTATCTTTCAATAAATCTATTCTTGTTTGTCCAGGTTTTTGTTTTTTGCCGGCCGTTATTACAACTAAATCAGAATCTTTTATGTCCGGATAATCACCTGCATTTACATTCACTGCCGGAGCAAATGGTGCTCCATGTGATAAATCTATAGCTTCACCTTCGGCTTTATCTCTAAAATAATCAACAAGCGTTATTTCTCTTGCACATCCGTTAATCATTAAAGAATATGCATACCTTATACCAACATTACCGCAACCGATAATCGAAACTTTAGGTTTTAACATATTGTTCCCCTTTAAAATTGATAAAGTAATTATATTATTTTTTTATAAAAAAGTTTATAGCAATTTTATTATTAAATTTAGTAAAATAATTTCATTATGGGAAACATTAATCAACCTAATTTAGTAAAGTTTTTTTTCGGACTTATATTCAACGAAACTTTCAATATAGAAGAAGTTTACAAAATATTGGAACAAAAGTTTAATAACAAAATAGATATTTACAGTCCTGCAATAGATTTTACTTTTACAAAATATTACAACAAAGAAATGGGCGAAAAGCTAAAAAGACAATGGATATCTTTTGAGAAACCGATACTTCCCGACAATTTAGCGGATATGAAAATTGAAACTAATAATATCGAAGATTCTTATGCTAAAGATAAAAACAGAATTGTAAATATTGATCCGGGCTATATAACACCTGCAAATGTTATTCTCGCTTCAACAAAAGATTTTAGTCACAGAATATACTTATCTAAAGTTATTTATGCAGAAGTAACAACAATATACAGAAAAGAAGGATTCACAAAACTTCCTTGGACATACCCTGATTATTTGTGTCCTACAGCAACAGAGTTTATACTTAAAGCAAGACAATGTCTATTGAAAAAGGGTTAAGTATAGTGTTTTTTATTGTTTTTCTATCCATTTATATATTGGGAAATGCCTACATTATTTACAGAATTATGCACGACTTAAAACTCCATGGGCTTGCTCTTACAATATTTATAACATTTTATTTAGTTATAACTTTTTTAAGTGTTTATTCTTTTAAAATATCAAGGTTTAACAACCCTACAACGTCTGCAAAAATCTTAACTGAAATCGGTTATATTTGGTTAGGAACATTTTCAATAGCACTTTCATATTTGTTAATATCTCATTTATCTTTTATCTTCGGGCATACTCCGA
>JAFPUA010000162.1 GCA_017413305.1 Candidatus Ruminimicrobiellum caprinum | reverse complement strand
TACCTGGTTTTGATCTACAACTCTGAAAAGCGGCATTTTTCCTTCTTCTCTGAATTTAAGATATTCGCTCCATTTCAAACCTTTCTTTGTAATTTTAACTATAAGGTTATCAAGTTCTGCAATGGAATCCACAATCTGTGTTAATTGTTTTTGATCTATAACATCACCGATTTGTTGACCGTCTTTCAACAATATCATTGATTGACCGTCTAAACCTTGCTTAAACAAGAATTTGTCGAGTTCGGCTTCTGTTTGTAAGTACATTTCTTTTTTGCCTTTTTTAACTTTATAAAGCGGCGGTTGTGCAATATAAACATAACCGTTATCTATAAGTTGCGGCATTTGTCTGTAGAAAAATGTTAAAAGAAGAGTTCTGATATGTGCACCGTCGACATCGGCATCGGTCATAATAACAACTTTATGATATCTTACTTTATCTATATTAAATTCACCTTCACCTTTACCGATACCTGCACCTATTGCGGTAATCATTGTTTTAATTTCTTCGTTAGTTAACATTTTTGTAAGACGAGATTTTTCAACATTTAAAATTTTACCTCTCAAAGGAAGTATTGCCTGAAAAGCTCTGTTTCTGCCTTGCTTTGCAGAACCTCCTGCAGAGTTTCCTTCCACGATGAAAAGCTCTGTTTTTTGAGGATCTTTTTCAGAACAGTCTGCAAGTTTTCCGGGAAGAGCTGCCGAATCAAGAGCACCTTTTCTTCTTGTAAGTTCTCTTGCTTTTCTTGCCGCTTCTCTTGCTTCTGCCGCATTGATAGATTTTTCCAAAATCTGTCCTGCAATTCCTGGATTTTCTTCCAAGAATGTTGCAAGTGCATCACCTACAAGAGATTTTACTATACCTTCAACTTCGGAGTTTCCCAATTTTGTTTTTGTCTGTCCTTCAAATTGAGGATTAGGAACTTTAACAGAGATAACTGCCGTTAATCCCTCTCTAACATCTTCTCCGGAAAGTGACAAATTTTTATTTTTTGATAATTCATTTTTCTTAATATAATCATTTACAACTCTTGTTAATGCAGAACGGAAACCTGATAAATGTGTTCCGCCTTCAATTGTATTAATGTTATTAACAAAAGTATGAATTTGTTCGTTGTAAGAATCGTTATATTGCATTGCAACTTCAACATCAACATTATCTTTATTTTTTGCAAAATATATAGGTTCTTTATTTATAACCTGTTTGTTTGTATTTAAATAAGAAACGAAACTTTTGATGCCGCCTTCATAGTGAAAAGTATATTCTTTATCTTGTCTTTCATCGATAATTGTTATATTTGCACCTGCATTTAAGAAAGCCAATTCTCTTAATCTGTTAGCCAATGTATCAAACGAATATGTCGTAACAGAGAATATTTCAGGATCAGGTAAAAATGTAACTTTTGTTCCTCTATCATCGGTTTTACCTATTATTTCAAGTTTTGTTGTAGGTTTTCCTTTAGCATATTCTTGTCTGTAAATATTTCCGTTTCTGTAAACTTCAACCGTTAATTTTGTAGAAAGAGCATTTACACACGATACACCTACACCATGTAAACCTCCTGAAACTTTATAAGAATTTTTATCGAATTTTCCACCGGCATGCAAAACCGTCATAACAACTTCAAGTGCTGATTTATCTTTATATTTAGGATGAGGATC
>JAFPUA010000161.1 GCA_017413305.1 Candidatus Ruminimicrobiellum caprinum | reverse complement strand
TTGAAAAATGAAACTGGTATCGCACAAACTGTAATTAGTCGCTGGGTTAGAGGGGAATCTGTTCCGGAATTTTCTTCTGTGGAAAAATTGGCAAAAATTTTTAATTTACCTATAGAATATTTTATAAAAGATTATAAAGCTGAAGATAACAAAAAACTGATACAGATAGAAGAAGAAAAATTAAAAACTTTAAAAGAAATACTTGATATACAAAAAGAATTATTAAAAATAGCGAAAGTAAAAAAATAAAATTGTTTAACTAATGTCAAAAAGCGAGCAGAGAAAAATTTTCTTCTGCTCGCTTTTTTGTTTGTAAAAACTGATATCTTTCTCTAACTACATTGTATAAAACAGGCATATTATAGCTGTAATTGCTAAAAGTATTCCGATAATATTGACAGCATTTATTTTTTCTTTAAAAACTGCCGTTCCCATAATTGTGCCGAGAGATATTACACCTAAGTTCATTGCTGCAAAAATCAGTGTAGGGTTGTTGTTATATGCCTGATGAGCCCTGAAATAAAAATAAATATTTCCGAAATTCAAACATCCTAAAAGTACTCCGCCTATTATGCTTGCCAATGTCCACTTTGTTTTTCGAATTATTAAATAAAAAAATATCACCACTGCCGAGAGAACAAATACAGCGCATAAATTAGTTACTGTCATAGCAGCATTTTTAGACAACTGTTTAAATAAGATATCAATTATTCCGTACCCAAGCCATACTCCAAACAATGTCCAAATTGCGCCTTTACTACTAGTCTTACTTTTAGGTTTATAAACTAAAGCCGATAGTGAAACTATTGCTAAAATAACCGCTAAAATTTTTCCTACAGAAAGTGTTTCGCCGAAAATTAAAAACGCCGCAAGTATCGGCAGAAACAAAGATAATCTCTGTGCAGCATCAGATTTTGCTATTCCTGCACGATTAACACATTCTCCCATAATAATAAAAACACTTGGCAACAAAATTCCTAATAACAACAAAATTTGCCATTCTGATAATAAAACGTTGAAATTACCGCTAAAATTCGGTTTAAATAAAACAAAAGCACTAATTGCCGCTACAGGATAGTTTACCGCTACAGCCTGCTTGATTGAAATACCTTGTTTCTTAGATATCTTCAACAGTATTGATACAGCCACACTACACACAATGCTTAATATCAAATAATACATATCAATTGCCTCACTTTTAATCAGTATATGATATATATTTCCTGAAATAAAATCAAATATAAACCAAACTTTTTCTTGACAGTAAAGGTAGTATAATTGGTATAATTAAATAATAAAAAACAGAATCTATTTTCTTGGAGAACAAAACGATGAACGAAGTAATCAAAGCAATGTTGGAAAGAAGAAGCATAAGGAAATTTAAGTCGGATATGCCGAAAAAAGAAGATATAGATGCAATAATTGAAGCAGGTCTTTATGCTGCAAACGGTATGGGCAAACAAGCAGTTATTACCATCGCCGTTACAAATAAACAATTAAGAGACAAGATATCAAAAGATAACTGCAAAATAGGCGGTTGGGACGAAGGCTTTGATCCGTTTTATAATGCTCCGGTTATTTTGATAGTTCTTGCACAAAAAGACTGGCGAAACAAAGTTTATGACGGCAGTCTTGTCTTAGGAAATATGATGCTTGCTGCTCATTCTTTAGGTTTGGGAAGTATTTGGATACATAGAGCAAAAGAAGAGTTTGAAACAGAAGAATACAAAAAACTGTTAAAAGATATCGGTGTGCAGGGTGAGTGGGAAGGTATCGGTCATTGTGCAATAGGATACATTGACGGAGAAAAGCCTAAACCCGCCGCAAGAAAAGAAAACCGAGTATATTTTGTAAAATGATTTTAAGGAGATTATTATGGCAAAATTTTATGATTTTTCCGTCGCAACTGCAAAAGGTGAAGAAATTAAAATGTCAGACTTTAAAGGCAAAGTTGTTTTAGTTGTAAACACTGCAACAGGGTGTGGTTTTACACCACAGTATGCACCAATAGAACAAATGTATAAAGATTATCATTCCAAAGGGCTTGAAATACTTGATATCCCTTGCAACCAATTCGGCGGACAAGCTCCCGGAACAGATGACGAAATCCACGAATTCTGCACGATACATTTTAATACCACTTTTCCACAAATGAAAAAATCCGATGTTAACGGAGAAAATCAATTGCCGTTATATAAATATCTTAAAGAACAGAAAGGTTTTGAAGGTTTCGGTGAAAGCAAAATGGCACATTTTATGAAACAACATCTTTTAAAAATAGATCCTAACTATGAAAAAAACAGCGACATAAAATGGAACTTCACAAAATTTGTTATAGATAAAAACGGTAATGTCGTTGCAAGATTTGAACCTACAGCTGATATGAAAGTGGTAGAAGATTTTATTAAGGGGTTATTGTAATCAAGTTCAAAATATAACTATGAATAAAAAGAAAATTTGCTTATCAAAACTAACCGAAAAGGAAAAAATGTTGAAAGGGTTGCCTTATGATGCAAGCGATAAGGAACTTAGGAAACTTTTTTTCAAATGTAAGGATAAAATAGAAAAATATAACAAAACAAGTTATAAACAAAAGAAATTAAGAGAACAAATAATAAAAAAACTTTTCTGTTCCATCGGCAAAAATATTTATATAGAACCTTTTTTCTATTGCGATTACGGAATGAATATTTCCACAGGAGATAATGTTTATTTTAATACTAACTGTGTATTGCTTGATTGTGCCGAAATAAAAATAGGCAATAATGTGCTGTTTGGACCTGGAGTTCACATATATACAGCATACCATTCAATAAAACCGCAAGAAAGATTCGTTAACAACAAAATTATTGATATTGCTGCACCGGTAAGTATAGGCAATAATGTTTGGATTGGCGGTAATGTAACGATTCTACCCGGAATAAAAATAGGAGATAATGTTACAATCGGTGCAGGAAGTGTTGTTACAAAAAATATTTCATCAAATGTTGTCGTTGCCGGCAACCCATGTAAGATAATAAAAAAATTGTAACCAGTTATACAAAAAATATTTTTACAAACTTGTAACAAAAAACTTGACAAGTTAGTTGTAATATGCTATATTACAAGTCATTGAAGTTGAAAAAATATT
>JAFPUA010000160.1 GCA_017413305.1 Candidatus Ruminimicrobiellum caprinum | reverse complement strand
TTTTCGCTGCCGCTAACACATATCCGTACACTGCGTTTTGAAATTACTTCGTTTCGTCTCAAATCTTAAGGTCTCTAAAATTTTTCTTCGAAAATTTTTGCTACTCGCGATTTTTCCATATCGGGGACATTTGTCTAACTCGTTCGACAAGTTTAGGCAAAACTTCTAAAACATAATCTATATCTTCTTCTGTATTATTTCTTCCTAACGAAAATCTTAGAGTTCCTTGTGCTGCTAACGGGCTTGCACCTATTGCAGATAACACATGCGATGGTTCTGCAGAACCTGTTGCACAAGCAGAACCTGCAGAAGCAGCAATTCCTGCCATATCGAGCATTAACAATAAAGATTCTCCCTCGATATAATTAAAACTTACACTTAAAACACTCGGAACAGCATTTTTTATATCCGTATTTATTATAACCTCAGGAATTTTTTCAACAATACCTTTTGCAAGTTTGTTTCTTAACTCAAATATTTTTTTACTTTCGTGTTCCATTTCCAAGTTTGCAAGTTCCAATGCTTTTGTCATACCTACAATTTCGGCAACATTTTCCGTTCCGGGTTTCATACCGAATTCGTGGTGTCCGCCGTGAAATAACGGTTCAATTTTTATTCCCTTTCTTATATACAAAGCACCGATACCTTTCGGCCCGTAAAATTTGTGTCCGGATACGGAAAGCAAGTCTACACCTAACTTTTGAACATCAAGTTTCAGTTTGCCTGCCGTTTGAACTGCATCCGTATGCAACAATATTTTGTTTTTTCTTGTTTTATTTATTTCTTTTAAAAGTTTAGATACTTCTTCTATAGGCTCTATAATTCCTATTTCGTTGTTTGCATGCATTATGCTTACTATAACAGTATTGTCGGTAATTTTATTTTTCAGTTCTTTTATGTTTATTCTGCCTGTGTTATCTGTGGAAATATAGTCTGCCTTGTAACCTTGCTTTTCCAAATTTTGACAAGTAAAAAGTATTGCATGATGTTCTATTTTGCTTGTAATAACATGATTACCTTCGTTTGCAAGAAGGCTACCTACAATTGCAATATTGTCAGATTCCGTTCCGCATGATGTAAAAATTATTTCGTCGGGAGAATTTGCATTTATAAGTTTTGCAAAAGTTTCTCTTGCTTTGGTTAATGCCGCTTTTGCCTTCTGCCCGTAAGTGTGAACGGAAGAAGCATTACCGTAAACATCCGTAAAGTAAGGCAACATTTCTTCCAACACTTCTTTTCTTACTTGTGTTGTTGCACTGTTATCTAAATAAACATTCCTCTTTTCCATATTTCCTTCTTATATAATAAAATTTTTTATTTCTTTATATCCGCCTAAAACATTTGTTGCATCATATCCTCTTTCTTCAAGAAGAATAACCATTTCTTCACTAAAGTATCCGCTGTTACAAAAAACATAAACAGGTTTATCTTTAGGTATATTATCAATTCCCGCCCAAAACTTTGAAACAGGAATATTTATACTTCCTTCAAAACAAGTATTTTGCCTCTCTTTCTCTTCTCTCATATCAACTATCGTTATTTTGTTCTTATCAATTTTAATAAAATCTTTTGCCAAAATTTCTTTAACCATTTTTAACCTATAATCGTTCCACCGCCTAAAACTATATCACCGTCATATAAAACTGCTGCCTGTCCCGGTGTTATTGCCTTTTGTTCCTGTTCAAAAAGAATTTTTACCGTATTATTATCTAAAACTTTTATATCTGCCGTATGTTCTTTTTGTTTGTATCTTATTTTTACCGAACAACTAAAATTTTGTGCCGGCGGTGTTCCCAATATCCAATTAAAATCTTTTACAACAAACTCTTTTTTATATAAATCTTTTTCGTCACCCAACATTACCGTATTATCTTGTGCGGAAATTTTACAAACATAAACATGCTTTTGAAAGCACCCTAACCCTCTTCTTTGCCCTATCGTATAATGAACTATTCCTTTATGTGTTCCTATAACTTTACCGTTTTTATCAATAAAATTTCCTTCTTTTATTTTATTTTCGGAAAATCTTTCTATTGCTTTAACATAATTACCGTCAGGAACAAAGCATATATC
>JAFPUA010000159.1 GCA_017413305.1 Candidatus Ruminimicrobiellum caprinum | reverse complement strand
TTTAAAAAATAAAATTAAATTTTTTTCCGGTGAAGGAATGTTAATTTGTCAGGGGGCTGTTTCATTTAAAAAGTGGACAGGTATTTTCCCCGACACGAAAAATGCTTTAAAATTGATGAGGTAATTAAAAAATGTTCATATTATTAAATATTATGTTGTTTGTTGTTTATCCCGGTGCGGTTTATTTGTTAGTATCAAATAATTGGGCTGTTATAACTTTGGTTTATTGTATATCGATATTTACATTGCTTGTTATAAGAAGATACAAAAAAAGAGATTATGTTATTCTTGATAGAAGTATTATTTGTGATGATAGAATATTGGATATATTAAATTCCAATCTGTACAATACATATCTTCTTCCTATGTTTGTCATAAAGGATATTGAGAAAGATTTAAAATCTTTTAAAGACGCTTCTCGTGTAAAAGGTGTTCTAAAGAAAGTCCGTCATCACAGAAAGGTAAGAATCTGGTATAAAAATTATTTTAATTTGAAATCGTTAGATTCAAAAATAATGAAGCTTGCTAAATCTCTTAATGCAAGAATAATTACGGTTAATTTTAATTTAAAGAAAATGTCTACCGTGCAAAAAATAAAAGTTGTTGATATAAATGACCTATATTCCAGATTAAGACCGGCTGTTGTTCCCGGAAATAAAATTTCCGTGTTTTTAGTAAAAGATGGTAAAGAAAGAAACCAAGCTATCGGTTTCTTAAACGATGGAACGACAGTTATTGTAGAAAATGCTAAAAATCTAATCGGGAAAAAAGCAGATGTTCAGATTATATCTAAACTTCATACATCTACGAATAAAATGCTTTTTGGAAAAATAGCTTAAAGCTTTAAAATTTGTATTTTTTATTAAAAAGTTGTAAAATAATGTCAGTTCTTCGGGGAAGGTGAAAATCCTTACCGGTAGTGATACTCTAAAAAAGTTAAGCCTACGACTTCATCAATAAAATGATGAAATGAAGCCGTGAGAATCGGATGCCGACGGTGAACGGAACAAATGGTTCAATCTGTCATACCGCACTTGATGCGGTATCTTGTAGTTTGAGTGATGGTTGTTTCGTGCAGTCCGGATGAGAGAAGAAAATAGGTAATATTTAATTGTTTGTTAACCCCGAAAGAATTTATATTTTTTCGGAGTTTTTATTTTATGAAAAAAAATATTAACCACAGACAATATATGCAGTTAGCACTTTCTTTAGCAAAAAAGGGAGAAGGTTTTGTTTTTCCTAATCCTTTAGTTGGTGCAATTATTGTTAAAGACGGGAAAATAGTATCCAAAGGTTATCATAAATATTTCGGTGCAGCTCATGCCGAGGCCGAAGCAATAAATTCTGCAAACAAAAAAGATGTTGCAGGTTCTACATTATATGTAAATTTAGAACCTTGCAACAATTGGGGAAAATGTCCTCCATGTGTAGATTTGATAATAAAATCTAAAATAAAAACTGTTGTTTGTGCTATGAAAGATCCTAACAAACTGACTGGTGGGAAAAGTTTTAATAAATTAAAACAAGCAGGTATAGAAGTAATAAATGGTGTTCTGGAAAAACAAGCTATTAAACTGAACAAAGAATATATTGATAATATCAAAAATACTAAACCTTACATTCTTGTGAAGTCTGCTGTTTCTTTGGACGGAAAAATTGCTTCTGAAACAGGCGATTCAAAATGGATATCAAACGAAAAATCAAGAAAGTTTGTTCATAAATTGAGAACAAAATTTGATGCAATACTTGTCGGGACAAATACAGTTTTAAAAGATAATCCTAATTTGTCATCGCACGGTTACGGGAAAAATCCCATAAGAGTTGTTTTAGATGAAAAATTAAAAATTCCTTCAAAATATAATGTTCTTGACGGAACTGTACCTACGATTGTTTTATACGACGAAAAAATAAAAAAAGTTCCTGCTTATTTCAAAAAAGATTGTGTCAGATTAATACCAATTAATTTTAATCAGGCAAAGAAAGATTTTGATGTAATAATAGAAAAATTAAACAAAATGGCGTTGAAAAAGATTCTTGTTGAAGGCGGAGGGGAAATAAATTCTTCCGTATTAAAAACAGGAAAAGTTGATGAGGTTGTTTTGTTTATTGCTCCGATAATTGTTGGCGGCAGAAATGCCAAAACTTTTGTTGAAGGTGACGGAGAGAAAAATATTAAGGATGCTTTTAAATTTAAAAAGATTGATATAAAAAAGTTTGATAATGATATTGTTATTTTTGCAAAGCAAAAATAGCTTATAGCTTACAGCTGAAAGCTTAAAGTTTGGAAATAGGCAATAATATGAAAGAAAAATATATTTACACATTTGAAACATTAGATGTTTGGAAAAAATCTATTAAGTTTGCAAAAAAGATTTATGAGATAACAGATAAGTTTCCAAATAACGAAAAATTTGGATTAGTTTCTCAACTCAGAAGAGCTGCAGTTTCTGTTTCTTCAAATTTAGCAGAAGGGTCTGCAAAAATATCTTTAAAAGAACAGGCTAAATTTACAGAGATATCAATAGGAAGTTTGTTTGAAATATTAAATCAAATAATAATTTCTTATGAGTTAAATTTTATAAACAAAGATTTGTATTTGAAAATAAGGGATGAATTGAATAATTTAAATAGACAAATAAATGCATTAAAGTTATCACAATTAAAAAGATATAAAACTCTAAGCTCTAAGCTTTAATCTTTAAGCTATATAAAACCGGAGGTTTTATAAATTGTTTACAGGAATAGTTGAAGATATAGGAAAAGTAATAAATATTACAAATTCACAAATAGAAATAGAAACTGTTTTAACCGATATTAAAACAGGTGACAGTATTGCTGTCAATGGTGTCTGTTTAACTGTAACTGAAATAAAAAATAAAATTCTTAGTTTTGACTATAGTCCGACGACAAGCGATATAACAAATATTTCGCTACTTAAGAAAAATTCTGTTGTAAATTTAGAAAGAGCTTTAACATTACAAACAAGGCTCGGCGGTCATATTGTGTCGGGACATATAGATACATCGACAAAAATTATAGATATAAAAAAAGACGGTAATTTTTATTTTATTTCTTTTGAAGTAAATGAGCTTATAAAAAAATATATAGTAAAAAAAGGGTTTATTGCTATTGATGGTATCAGTTTAACTGTTGCGGAAAATAATGAAAATATTTTTTCTGTCACAATGATACCTGAAACATTTAACAAAACAATATTTTATACTCGTAAGACCGGAGATATTGTAAATATAGAAATAGATGTTTTTGCAAAATATGTAGAAAAGTTGTTTAACAAGAAAGACGAGAAGAAAGAAATAACAATGGACTTGTTAAAAGAAAACGGCTTTATTTAGAAGAAAGGAAGATTAGAAGATTGGAGGAAAATGGGAAATGAAAAATAATAATTTTTCGTCAATACAAGATGCAGTCAAGGATATCAAAAAAGGGAAAATGGTTATAGTGGTTGATGATCCGTCCAGAGAAAATGAAGGTGATTTAGTTTGTGCTGCAGAGAAAGTGACACCTGAAACAATTAATTTTATGACGAAATACGGCAGAGGACTTGTTTGTGCTCCCGTAAACGGTGATACTTTGGACAGACTTGAAATAGATGTTATGGAAAGAAAGCACGGTATGTTGACAAATAACATTGCATGTTCTTTCACTGAATCTATAGATTATAAAAAAGGAACAACAACGGGAATTTCTGCTTTTGACAGAGCAAAAACAATTAAAGCTTTATCGAATTCAAAATCTGTTGCAGACGATTTTGTCAGCCCGGGACACATTTTTCCTTTAAGATACAAAGAGGGCGGAGTACTTGTTCGTGCAGGGCATACGGAAGCATCGATTGATTTGGCTATGCTTGCAGGGCTTGATAAAAGTGCCGTTATATGTGAAATAATGAAAGAAGACGGTACAATGGCAAGAATGAAAGATCTTTTTGTTTTTGCCAAAAAACATAAACTTAAAATAATTACCGTTCAAGATTTAATAAAATACAGAAGAGAAACCGAAAAGCTTATAAAAGAAGTTGTTTCTGTTAATTTTCCGACGAAGTTTGGTGTATTTAAACTTTCTTTGTTTGAAGATATGATTACTAAAGAAAATCATCTTGCAATAATAAAAGGCGATGTTAAAGGTAAGAAAAATGTGTTGGTAAGGGTACATTCTTCATGTGAAACAGGCGATATTTTCCATTCTTTAAAATGTGATTGCGGTGAACAGTTAGAAACTGCGCTCAAAATGATAGAAAAAGAAGGAACAGGCGTAGTATTGTATATGCATCAAGAGGGTAGAGGTATAGGTCTTGCAAATAAGCTTAAAGCTTATAAATTGCAGGAGCAGGGACTTGATACCGTGGAAGCAAATGTTGCTTTAGGCTTCGCACCGGATTTAAGAGACTACGGTATCGGAGCACAGATTTTATGTGAGCTTGGAATATCAAGCATAAATCTTATGACAAATAATCCTAAAAAAATTATCGGGCTTGACGGGTATGGTTTGAAAATAACAAAACGAGTTCCGATAGAAATGAAACCGAATCCAGTGAACAAAAGATACTTAAAAACTAAAAAAGAAAAAATGGGACACAAATTGAAACTCATTTAAGGAGAATAAAATGAAAGTAATTAATGGTGTTTTAAAAGCAGACGGAAAAAAGTTTGCAATTGTTGTATCAAGATTTAATGAGTTTATTACAAATAAGCTCATATCCGGGGCAGTAGATACTTTGACAAGACACGGTGCAAAAGAAGAAGATATTACAACAGTTTGGGTACCGGGAGCATTTGAAATTCCGGCCGTAGCAAAAAAATTGTCAGAATCAAATAAATATGACGCTGTTGTCTGTTTAGGCTGCGTTATAAGAGGAGCAACACCTCATTTTGATTATGTTTCTGCCGAAGTTTCTAAAGGCGTCGCTGCAGTAGGTTTGTCGAGCAAAGTTCCTGTAACATTCGGTGTATTGACTACAGATTCTATTGAACAGGCTATTGAAAGAGCAGGAACGAAAGCAGGCAACAAAGGTTCTGATGCTGCACTTACGGCAATAGAATTGGTAAATCTTTATCAGCAAATATAAGAGGTTTTTATGAAGATAAATTTTTCAAAATTGTCAAAAATTGCAAAACAGATTGCTGAAGATAAAAAAGGCGAAAATGTTGTAATTCTTGATGTAAGAAAAAAGACGGAAATTACAAACTATTTTGTTATAGCGACGGCTAATTCTATGCCGCAGATAAATGCGATAGTAAATGAAATAGAGAAAACTTTTAAAGAAGATTACGATGTTAAAGTGTTAAGAAGAGACGGCGGTAAAACTGCAATCAATTGGAAAGTCCTTGATTTCGGCGGTAT
Organism: Candidatus Ruminimicrobiellum caprinum; assembly: GCA_017413305.1. Classification (GTDB taxonomy): domain Bacteria; phylum Elusimicrobiota; class Endomicrobiia; order Endomicrobiales; family Endomicrobiaceae; genus Ruminimicrobiellum; species Ruminimicrobiellum caprinum. The sequence goes on along the minus strand of JAFPUA010000159.1, from coordinate 2,607 downwards.
TATTGTCCATGTTATGAGCCAAGATTTAAGATATTTATACGACTTAGAAAGTATCTGGAAAAAATCCCGCTAAATCTTTTTTATTTTTAATGTTAAGCCAAAGAACGCTTTGCGTTTTTTGGCTACATTTTTTTATTGAATTTTGGGTCGAAAAAAAGTAAAATATATGACAAAATAATTACTGTGCAGAAAAAGGAAAAAAAATATGTTAAAAGAAATATTAGGTGCAATATTCGGATCCCAAAACGAAAGAGATATAAACAAAATTAGACCCGTAGTAGAAAAAATCAATTCATTAGAACCGGCAATTCAGAAACTTTCCGACGAAGAACTTAAAAATAAAACAATAGAATTTAAAGAACGCCTTGCAAATGGAGAAAAACTCGACGATATTTTACCGGAAGCTTTTGCCTGTGTGAGAGAAGCTTCAAAAAGGACAATAGGTTTAAGACATTTTGACGTACAGATGATAGGTGGATATATTTTACATCAGGGCAAAATTGCCGAAATGAAAACCGGTGAAGGTAAAACTCTTGTTGCAACTCTTGCAACATATCTTAATGCTTTGGAAGGAAAGGGCGTACATGTAGTTACCGTCAATGATTACCTTGCAAAAAGAGATAAGGAGTGGATGGAACCGGTATATAATGCGCTTGGTATGACCGTAGGAAATATCTGTCATGATACATCTAACGACGACAGAAAAAAAGCGTACGCCTGTGATATAACTTATGTGACAAATAACGAACTCGGTTTTGATTATTTGAGAGATAATATGGTTGTCACAAAAGAACAACGCGTTTTAAGGCCGTTGAATTATGCTATCGTCGATGAGGTTGACTCTATTTTGATTGATGAAGCAAGAACACCGTTGATTATTTCAGGTGCAGGCGAACAGTCGACAGATAAATATTATGTCGCAAACAGAATAGTCCCTATGCTTAAAGGCAGGCACATAACGGAATCCGAAGAAATAAAAGCAAAGTACGAAGGTATAGATTTATCAAAAGGATATGACTATCTTGTCGATGAAAAAAATCATACGGTAGTTCTTACCGAGCAGGGTGTACAGAAAGCGGAAAGATTCTTGGGTGTAAAAAATATTTATGAAGATATGCAGTCGGAGTGGGTACATCATATTACGCAGGCTATCAGAGCACACGAACTTTATAAAAGAGATGTTGCGTATGTTGTTAAAGACGGAGAAGTTATCATCGTCGATGAATTTACCGGGCGTCTTATGCCTGGAAGAAGATGGTCTGATGGATTGCACCAAGCGATAGAAGCTAAAGAAAATTTAAAAATAGAGCAGGAAAATCAAACTCTTGCCACAATTACTTTTCAGAACTTTTTTAGAATGTATAACAAAATTGCCGGTATGACAGGTACAGCACTTACCGAAGAAGGCGAGTTCTGGGAAATATATAAATTGAAAGTTGTTGAAGTTCCTACGAATAATCCGATGATAAGAAAAGATTTTCCCGATGTTATTTACAGAACGGAAAGAGAAAAATATAATGCGATAGTTGCAGATATTGAACAGTGTTGGAGAAAAGGACAGCCTGTGCTGGTTGGTACAAGATCAATTGAAAAATCTGAGCTCATTTCAGATATGTTGAGAAAAAAAGGTATTCCACATAATGTATTAAATGCAAAATATCACGAGCTTGAAGCACAGATTATTGCTAATGCCGGTACAAAAGGTGCAGTGACAATTGCTACCAACATGGCGGGTAGAGGTACGGATATCGTGCTTGGTGCAGGCGATGAGGAAAACAGTAAATTCGTCAGAGATGCAGGCGGTTTGTATATCATAGGTACGGAAAGGCATGAATCACGAAGAATTGATAATCAGTTAAGAGGTAGAGCCGGCCGTCAAGGTGATCCCGGGGCATCAAGATTTTATCTTTCTATGCAGGATGAGTTGATGAGGCTTTTCGGTTCTGACAGAATGTCTGTTCTCATGCAGAGGCTTGGCCTTAAAGAGGGTGACGATATTCAGCATCCATGGATATCGAAAGCCGTTGAAAGTGCACAGAGAAAAGTGGAAGGTATGAACTTTGATATCAGAAAACAGCTTATTGATTATGATAATGTTATGAATAAACAAAGAGAAGCTGTTTACAGATTAAGAAATGAAATATTGGAAGGGGAAGATGTTTCTGCCACAATTCAAGATATGATTTTGGAGTCTGTTGAGGAGAAAATTGAAAACTGGGCTCCGGAAAAAACTTATCCTGAACAGTGGGAATGGGCAAATTTCCATGCTTGGATGATGAGAAGTTTCGGAATAAATTTCGAAATGAAACATACAGATGATTTGAATTTTCTTACAAGAGACGCACTTAAAAATATTTTACTTGATAAAATACATGAAGCTTATGATAAAAGAAAAGAAGAAATCGGCGAACCTCTTTTAAGACATATAGAAAGAATGGTTATGCTTCAGATGATAGATGTTGCATGGAAAGATAATCTGTACGAACTTGACCAGTTAAAGAAGGGTATAGGATACAGGGCTTATGCACAGAAAGATCCAAAAATAGAATATCAGAAAGAATCTTTTATTCTGTTTGATAACATGATGAAGAGAATCAGAGAAGCAAC
>JAFPUA010000158.1 GCA_017413305.1 Candidatus Ruminimicrobiellum caprinum | reverse complement strand
GCGGTAACGGCATCCCGCTTTTCAACCTTCTTGGATTTCTTAATCCAAGCACCGGCAATCTTACCGATAGAACCGTTAACAGCAACACCGGCTTCAAACTTATCAGCGCTGATAAAGTTGCTGTCTTTCAGAAGGGTTGCTTCCTGTTCCGGGTGGATGAACAGAACCTTGTCAACACCATCTTCTTCATCAAGGAACTTGGTCACGGCATCGACAATACCGTTGTAGCTGATAACGGAAGCGCCAGCGCCGACAACCTGAATGGTTGCACCATCCGCACCGGCAATAATAGCCGCCATAAGATCATTGTCGGTCTTACCAACAATGGATTTGGCAAGCTGAACATTGGCCTGACCAACCGGGTCACCAAGGCCAGAATTGATAGCGGTCTGAAGAATGGAAACAGACTTACCCGCACATTTGATAGTGAAAGTGGTCTTACCAGCGGTAAGGCGGGTGGTTTCCATTTCCGTACCGGCATCGGAATGGGCTTCAACGTCAAAATCTTCGGCATCACCAATATAGTTCCATGCGGGAACAGTCTTGGTATCACCGGGAACACCGACAAGGCTTGTATCTACCTTGGCATAAGGAAGCAGCTTACAAAGGGCGGCAATCTTAGCTTCAATCAGATTGCCCATTACTTCGGGGTTGATTACATCGGAAAGGTGAGTATAAGAGTTAGCCATTTTTCATTATCCTTTCAAAATTAAGATTTCATTAGTTCTGCATAACCTTCGGGGTTTTCGTTGTAATACTTTAACTGTTCCCGGTAAGGTCTTTTCAAAAATTCTTCCTTGGTAAGTGCTTTTTCAGCGGGTTTACCGTCCTTATCCAGCGGCCTAAACCCTTCAAAACCACTACCATTCCCGGCATCGGTGTTAAACTGGGCGGGAAGCTGGGTTTTCAAAGCAGCTACCTTATCAGCCCATCCCTTGATATTACCCTGTTCATCAAGTTCAAGTTTTTCATCCTTTTCTTTCAGCTTGAAGGTAAGGTAATCCACATCAACAGCCTTTTCAGCAAGCAAACCAACCTTGATAGCGGCATCAAGCTTAGTTTCGGCAAGCTGCTGTTCCAACTCGGTAATCTTCGCTTCATAAGCGGTAACCTTGCCCTGTAAGCCTTCATCCCCTTTAGCGGCCTTTTTAAGCTGCTCAATAAGGGTGTTAGCTTCCGCAAGCTTGGAATCAGCGGTTGCCTTTTCTGCTTCCAGTGTCGAATACTTACCCTTTCCGACATATTCACCGGTTGCAAGATTAGCAAGCTTAATCTGCTTATCCTTGTTTTCCGGGTTGCCGTTATAGGTGTTCAACGCTGTTTCAATCTGTTTATACAGATCATCACCCAAAATAGCTTTCAGAAATTCCATGGTTTTCACCCTTTCTTTATTGCCCTTGTTTTTAAGTGTGGTTTCTTCCACCGGCAAGGAACTATTTGTATATCCGCTGTTCCAAGCGGTAATATTCAGATCATAGTTTAAGCGCCTTTAATCTGTTTTCGGGCATATAAAAACCGCCCTTCCCAAAAGGAAAAGACGGGTTTTATTGAAATATGAAGTTCAATAAACTTCATTCGGGATTGAATCAGTATCAAAAGCAACCCCTTCATCCAGACATTCACGGATTACCTTTTTCACTTCTTCTTCATCAATCCCCATAAAGCAGAAAATAGGGAAGTTTTCACCGAACTTATCACGGTATTCAAGTAACAAATCATCCATAAGCTTCATCCTTTCACGGTATAGCGGCAAGCATTTCTTGAAATACCTGATAGGATTCAGGAAGGTATTTCTTGATTACTTCAAGGGAATCCGGGTTACCGAAAGTGGAATCTAACATTTCTGCAAAAGCTTCTGTAGCTAAGTTTTCATCTGAACCGCTCCAATAGCTTTTACCATGACCAAACCCAGCTTGAACCCGGCCTTTTGTCGCACCTTCCACTATATCAGATAAATCAGCCCTTGACAATGCGGGAATACTTCTTATTTCCCGTTCAACCGCTGCATATGCGTGTGCTTTAGAATATGTTACATCTCCACCCGTCCAAACCCCATCTTGGTACATTACTCTAAACAACCAATCATCAATATAACCGTTGTCGTGTAACCAAACATAATCCCCTTTATGGGCTTTGAACTCTGCTTTGAATTGTTTATCAAGCCTTGACACCCACGCTGAAACCTCATCCCGGATTGTTTTTGGAAACTTCCCATTTTCATAGGTGCTTGAATAGAAATATCCGCTTCCAACACCAAGCTTCCGGGCAAGGTAATCTATAGCATGACCGCATTCATGGAAAACAACCTGAAACGGGTTTTGATAAGAAGTTCCTTTTTCGGCAACACCCTTATCAATGTAAACCCTTCCCGCTTGTGCATAAGCCCGACCTTTATAATTGGGGTCACCAACCTTAACAGCATCTTCATACTGTTCCCAAAGTCTTACCGCTGCATCATCGGGGCAATCTGCTACCCGCTGCCTGATTTCAGAATAGAAATCCTGACCATAACCAACAGCTAAATTCCCGTTTGGGTTTCCTATAGGAAGCTGAATCTTAGTGGTTGCGATATTGAACCGCTGCTTAAATTCTTCAAAATCAGCGGTTTTATCTAAGCCGTAAAAATCAGCCCTTTCTTGAAGAATCTTTAGTTCATCTTCATCAAGCGCCCATTTTGCCCTTTGAGCGCAACAGCACCGGCAATGTATATCTTCTTCCGGTCTGCCGAAAGCGCCGGGGTACATTGCTTTTTTACCGTCCACTTCAAAGGGTTCATCAATTTCCCGGATTTGACCATCTAACCGGGCATGGGTTGAACGTGTCCTTCCGTCAAGGGTGGAATCCCACTGTTTGACAATATCACACCCGGCCTTTTTCGCTTCATTGATAGCGTTCCATTGGGATTGCTGTTGAACCCTATGCCCTTCCGTTCTCGCAATCCGCATAGCGTTATACAAAGCGTTACCGAAAGGGTTTGTCATTTTGTTATGTAATTCCTGTGCTACCTGAAACCATGAAGAACCGTTTGCAATCCCCCGTGATACTTGTGCCTTTACCGCTTTTTTCAGAAAGGCCACATCTTCACCAAGCCTATCATAGTAAGACTTGGAAAGTTTAGCATCATTTTGAATTGCTTGAACAACCTGTTCCTGATTTACCGGAAAGATTAGCGGTATTCCTTGCCCTTGCAGATCATAGAAAGCACCAACCCACCCATTTTCATAGGAAGTAGTTAGGTAATCCGCAACGGAAGTAAATTGGGTTGTTTGCAGCGTGTCCAGAATACCGCCTATCTGCTGCATGATAGCTTTCTGATACTGTACTTGGAAAACAATAGCCTGAATGTTTTCCATATCAGTTCTACCGGCTAATTCTTGAATCCGGGCAACACAATCACTTTGGGCTTTGCGGTAACAAGCTTGCAGTTGTTTCAGAAGAACCTTTTCAGCATCAAGATTAGCCTGTTGAACTTCCTGTTCCCGTTTGTTCAATGCCATTTGCACCAACTCCATTCAACAGGTTTTCAGCATCGGTTATATCCTTTTCCGGTTCTTCTTCACCTTTGGGAAGCTTATCTTTAATATCCTCATAATCAATATCCAGAATATCACAGATCATTTGAACAAGGGTTTCTTTATCAAAGACATTAGTCAAAGTAAGAAGGGTATTAATCTGAATCTGCTGCTTTTCGGCATCTGTCTTTTCAATGGTTGCATTATCCTGTGCATTGGTCATAACTTCACGATCAAACACAAAATAAACATCCTTCATCTGATAATCCGTTTTGTTCCGGGTATTGATTTCATCCAGAACAACGGAAATCAACTTTCTAAGGAACTGCTTCAAGCGAATTTCAAGCTTATTACATTTCAGATCAAGCAGCGCATACCGGGATTTAATAACAATGTTAGTGATGTTTCCATCCCCTAACTGAGCGCTATTGAATCCCATTCCAAACCGGTAAATGTTCTTTTCATCAAGTTCAAGCTTTGCAATTCGGGCTTCATGCGGAATATTAACGGTTTTTATATCAACCGTTCCACCCCCATCAACGCCAATATGCTTTTTAGCTTTGATGTTCTGAATCATTTCATCCAGATTTTGACCTTGAAAACCGGCAACCACATAAAGAGCATCCGTGAAATCTTGAAGGTTGTTGGAAAGGCTGCAAGCCATTAAATCATAATCATCAATAAGGGTTTTAATAGGTTTCAACCCGGAAAACTGCTTTCTTCCGTTATCCAGCCGCCAGAAGGGAATAAAACCAAAGCCCTTCCCAAACTTTTCACCTTTCTTATCGGTGTAAATCGTATGGGGGCGGGGGTTTAATTCGGCATCTTCATCAAGTTTAATCTTACCTTTTCCATCTTGAACATAGAAATAAACCTGTTGATTATCCCAAACCTGTATTCTTTTGATTTCCTTCTTACCCTTTTCAATCCGATCAATATACCAATAAATGTAGTATTCACATTTATCATCCGTATCTTTAGCACGGATTTCAACCACACCCATAGAATCGGCACATTCAAACCGGGTCTTTCCTTTTGAATCAGTAACAGCATACATATATTCAAAGCCCTTGGAAACCGTACCCTGTAAAAGTTCATAGATTTCAGAATAGAAATCATCATTGAAATAATCATCAAGTTCCGTTTGAAGGGCTGAATTATCCGACCGGATTATATTACCATCACCGGAAAGCATATATTGAATCTGTTGGTCTACCAATTCAGTAAAGAAGGGGTGTGAAATACGGATATTGGATTTGAATTTATCAAGCTGTAACTGACCATCTGCATCATAGTAATAAATCTGATAATTCAGAATATCATGTTCACCTTCATAATATTTCAAACCCTGTCTTGCAAAGCGCTTCTTTTCACTTGAAAAATCTTCTTCCATAAAACGCTTGATTTCTTGAATACTAAGCATTGGTTTCACCCCTTTCTAAATAGTTTTTCCATAATTTGATTAGCGTGTGTGATTATTTTATCGGCATTAGCCCCAAAGAAATCACACACGCTTTCTTCTGTATTATCATCAGCATAAAGATGAACACCGAAAGAAAAAGTATAAGCATGAACAAGTTCATGAATCAGTGTTTGCCGGTATAAGGCTTTTGTTTGGTCGTTCCTAAGATAAATAGTCAACCGGGGAAAGCTTGTAATTCCGAAACATGGAACATCCCTTGAATCTTTCAAATTATCACTATTCGGGTTTGCATTTAGAACTTTCCAAGTCAACCCGTTAATTACAATCTGCATACCCTTAATCCTTTTGGTGTTTACCTTTCTTTTTACTTGCTTTCCATTCTTCCAGAAATAAAAGCAAGGTTGAAGGGATTAATCCGGTTGCTACTCCAACCATATAAATAGCAACCACTAAATGAATTCTTACATCTGAAAGCACTTCATGAAGATACATTGAAACCCCTTCTATTGCTAAATAGAAACAAGCCCTTGAAATATAGGGCTTATTCGGCTTGCATGATATTAACCTGTTATCAATTCGATATTAATTAAAACATCCAGCGCCCACCAAGAATGTATTTTTCAAGGCCATAGCGCATAGCATCCATAAGGTGATTGAAATCGTCAATGGGAACATTCAACTTTTTCCCAAACTTATCTTTTTGCCATTGGTAATTACTGATTTCGGTAAGGAAGTTTACACACCGGGGGTGTACAATGATTTTGTATTCTTGAATCCATTGAATTCCGTTGTTTACAGAATCCTTACCTTTCTTAGCGCCGGTTATCCTCAAACCTAAACCACGCAATTCATCAATGCTTTTGGGTTCTGCTGAATCACCGGTGATTGCTTCTTTTCCATAGCCCATCCCGGTGATCCGTTCATAAATCCGCTTGTTTGATAATCCTTGTTCATACAGTTCATCAAGTACATAGATTATTTGGTTTTCCAGATCAATCAACCCGGCAAACAAAGCAGAAGGGTCATTTGTATAACCAAAGTCCAAACCAAAAGCCGGTTGCAGATTATCCCGGAACACCCAATTCTTAGATTTCTGTTGTGCTTCATCCAGCTTTAAGAAATCTTTCTTGGTTATCAGTTCAAAGCTTTGTTCAACCCAATTTTCATAAACCAGCCCATCAACAACACCCCATCCACCTAAACCGGCAACGGCATAGCGGCGGGGGTTGTTCTTTTTCATCTTCTCAAAAACCTTTATATCTGCTTCATCCAGAAATTCATTACAAAGGTAATTGGTTGTTAGGGCTAAAATATCCTCATCTTCCGAAAGCGGATTTTCCCGTGCTTTGTAAATGGGCTTACCATCGGAATCATAACCAACCAGATCATCAAAGAATCGGTGTTTCATCCAATGTTTTTCATTCCATGGGTTAAAAGTAAAGGTAATTTGTTTGAATAGTTCCGGGGGAACAAAACCCCTGATAGATTCATCAAGGGTTTCAAAATCTTCTTCTTTCAGGATTTCATAAGCTTCTTCAATCCACATCCAGCAAAGATAACCAACATCAACAGTCACGGAAGTAACCTTTAACGGATCATCCAAGCCCCGGAAGTAAATCTTTTGGCCTGTTGGCTTGTAAGTTGCTTCAAGCGGGTTTTCCTTGAAATCCCAAAAATCATCAACCTGTAACCTGTGTACAGCCCATTTCAATTCCGTGTAACAGGAATCTTTCAGGGTTCTATAGGTTTTGCGGATTACCAGAAGGTTAGCTTCTTTGTATTTCATCAAGTTCACGATGTACCACAAAGCAGCGGTTTTAGATTTCTTTGAAGCACGGCTTCCCTTGACTACTCTATACCTTCCTTTGAAATGCCAGAAATCATAATAGCCTTTTCCAACAGCTTCTTTAAGGGAAATTCTGACTTCATTTCTTGTTTTCATCGTTACATAGAAACAGAATCCAATTATACCGGGTTTTCTTTGTTATAGTGTTATTAACCCGTTATTAATCGGTTTCCAGATCATCCGCAATTACAACCGGAATAGAACCGGCAACATTCACATTATCTTTGAACATTCCATAGCGCTTACCGATCAATTCAGCGGCTTTCAATCTGTCTTTAGCTGAAACTTCCATAGTATCTATTGTTTGAATACCTTCACCAACTAATCTAAGCGCCTGTTCTGTGTGTTCACCCCGCATAACAGCGGTAAGATATTCAAGAACTTCTTGAGCGTCAGCGGTTTTTTCATTGTGAATCTGTTCAAGTTGCTGTTCAATGTAGGTTGAAAGGTCAACATTTGTCAACAGCCTTTGACCAACCTGTTTAGCTGTCTTAGGTGAATAACCCGCCCTGATTGCCGCTTGTGTAGCATTGCAATCAATCAAGTATTCATCTGCAAACTTCTTTTGTTTTCTATTCACGGCAATCATCCCTTTCTAAAAAAGTTCCCCCGGAAGGAAGGAGGTTCACCGATTGCCCGACCAATCAACCGGCTATGGAAAACCTTCCGGGGGATAAGACAAACCCGCCTACTGAGCATGATAGGCGGGTTTCTGATTACATATAAAATTTCACATTGACATAATATCACATTTGCTTGGTAAGTCAAGATATTTTTGCAAAGTTCATAATTCCATCATTTGTTATCTGTTTTATCCGGTTTGCGGATAAATTCATTTCAAAGGCTATTTCTGAAATAGATTCACCATCTATGTATTTTAGAAGCAAAACTTCTCGCTGCTTCTTATTCTCTAACCGTTCCAGCTTTTTAATGATTTCCCATTTTAACGAAACATAAGAATCAATCAAAGTATTTATTTCTTCATCAAGATCAACGATTTTTGAAATTAATTTTTCAAGATTATCACCATTCAAAGAAGATTGAACTTTATCTTTAGAATAGTCATTAGCCGGAATACAAAGCCGCTGTTGCTTCATTTCGTAAAGCCTTTGCATTTTTATATTGATGTTCTGATTCAGAATCCTTACTTGCTGCAAATACTTCTTTGCTTCAAAGAAAGTCACATTAACACCCCTTTCTATAGAATCTGTTCCGTTCCGCTTGTTCCGCTGCTGATTTTAGCGGAACACCTTAAAAACCCTGTAAAATCAAGGCTTTTTTAACATTCTGTTCCGTTGTTCCGCAAAAATCGCCTATATTCTATATATTATTATTTTTATATACTTTAATATACTAAAGTCTTATATAAGAACATTAACCATTCAGCGGAACAGCGGAACAAGCATCTTAAAAACATAAGTAAATTAAGGCTTTTACTCTGTTCCGCTAAAACAACTTTAACGGAACAATCAGCGGAACAGCGGAACAAAAACGGCCTATTTTCCTATGATTTTTGCTAAATTCGGAAGCTTAAGCAGTTCTTCAATGAAATCATTCCATTCATTCAGCTTATGATTGTTCCGCTGCTTGATAATAGTTGCAGCGTTTTCATAATTGAAAGTAACAGTTCTTTTCTGATTATAAGAAGTAGGAAGAAGCTGAATAAGCTGCCACCAATCAACTTTGTTTCCGTTTCTAAGGTATGAATCCCGGAAAACATTCATAGTTCTTATCAGATCACCAAGCACCTTAATTGAAGTATTGGTAAGGTGTTCCGTGCTGAAATCATCAAGGGTAAATTCTTTCTTGGCTATCGTGTGCATGGTAGAACAGCTATTAGCAACCGTGCCAACTTTATAGGTATCAAATTCTTTCCACCAATAGAAAGGGGCGATAATATCCATGCTGACAACAATCTGTCTAAGAAACTTCCTGTGTTCTGTTCCAGCGGCGAAAAGTTGACGCATCAATTTTAGATCATTTGCACCAATTACAAAGCACGGTTTCCCCAAATAAGTATTATCGCAATTATAACAATCAGTTACTTTACAAAAGGTGCTATCAGATTTTTCCCATGAATCATATGGATTCCGCATTCCTCTAACAGCGTGTTCAAATCCCCAAACTTGAACTTTTTCAACTTTAATCATCTAAAATCACCGGCCTTTCCAATAGCGTTTACATTGACGGAAGGAAAGTAATCCCTGTGCTTGTCCTTTTCAACGAAAAAGCAATAGTTCCCTTCCGCTGCTTTCTGATAACCCCAATTTGAAGCACCGGGGATTTCTTTCTTATCTCCATTCACAAAATGGATTTCAATAGTATAGGTTTCATCCATCATTTGTACACCTTTCCATTAAATTTATCTTTCAAGGTAATTCTTCCAACGATTTCAAAACCGGCAAGATAGGCTATTGTTCTGAAAATATGTATCAGTTCCCGGTTTCGTTTTTCGCTTTCAGATTCTTCCTTGATTATGGTCTTTAACCCGTTATAGGCGGTAGGGTCTGCATAACCTTCACTATTTTTCTTAGGGTTCTGATTCTCCATATCAAATACCATGAATCCGGGCGGCGATCATATCAGCGGTATGGGTAAAAAGAACATTGGGGTAAACGGTCACGGCATGACCATAATTGTTCCAGTTCCCTTTATCATCGAAAGCGCCCATATGCCATCTAATACAAGCAATTTCTTCATCCGTAAGGGGAAGAATCTTCAAGGCCATAATTACCGATTTTTCCCCGTGACCGGTTAGAATGGTTGCATTGTTATATTCCCAATGTTCCGGGTCTGTGTCTGCTGGGGGATGAATGTAATTATCACATTTACAAAGATCATGCAGCAAACCAACAATATAAGGGGAAGAACTTCTATCCCATTTCAGTTCCAACCGCTTTGTCAGATCAACCAAGTTCCGGGCAACATCAAGGGAATGTTCAAACAGATCACCGGTATTCATTCCATGATGTGAAATGGAAGCGGGTTTATTGAAAAAATCTAAATCTTTCAACCCTGTTTCAATCCGTTCAATACTTTCCATAGGCATAGCCGGGTTAAGAAAATTTCTGAAAAATTCAATCCTTTTATTCACATCCATCATTATCAATCCTTTCTAACATAAATCCGGGTTTTTCTTCCGTTCACCCTTGCATCTTTTACATCCATGTTCAACCGCTTGCAAACCTGTTTGGTGAATTCTTTAGCGCCCATGGGGTTCATACCGTTTTCAGCACAAAACACCTGATACAGCCGGTAAACATCGGGGGTAGGTTCATTTTCGATTTCATCAAGTTCCGTTTGTTCCAGAAAACCAATAATGGGGTTATTTTCTTCTTCATATCCTTTCAAGGCTTCTGTTACAACTTGCGGTTCTGTGAAACGATCATTCTTTATAACCCGTTGCAACCCTTCAATACCAACCTTAATGAAGTATTCAATACAATCCTGTTCAAACAGCTTATACTTGATTTCAGAATCATAGTTTGGGTTAGGTGTTCCATCTGGAAGCAGCGGTTCAAAGCTTGCGTTAAAGGGGATAATCACCAAGCGCCTAAGAACTGCCCCGGTTCTGTCTTTTGTTCTTGGAATATCATTAGCGGAAGCAATGATTTTCACATAAGGTTCAAATTCAAAGGGGTCTTGCCCTTTCCGTTCCGCTTTTATCCGGTTACCGGTTACCACTTTCTTAAAGGTGCTTATTTGGCTTCCCTGTAAGAAATCATCTGCTATATCATCCGAAAGGTTAGCCAGCTTTCCAAACATCATAGCGGAAGAAAACCTATCACCTAATTCTTTCAATTCCAAAGCAGAAATGTTATCCGCTCCAAGAACCGTTTTGATACAGTCCAAAAAAGTTGATTTACCGTTTGATTTTGCACCGGTCAAGATGAAAGCTTTTCCCCGTTCATTGCGGCGATAAAAACAGTAACCAATACATTCTTCCAGCAAAAGCCTTACTTCCCGATCATTACAGGAAATCCGGTTAAGAACTGTATCAGCTAATTCAGAATAGGCATTTGGGTTATAATCCCAATCTATTTTATTAGTGATAACCAAGTTAGGGGTGAAGGGTGTTAAACTATTTTCAACTATGTTGTAAATTCCATTCCGAAAAGCAATATACCGGGCATCAGCGGGTTTCAAGGTTTCTGCTATCAGTTCCATGTATTCAATTACTTCCCGGCGCTGTGTTTTCTTCAAATTGGGAATGCTTTTTATCATGATTTTCTCTATTGCTCTATAGCCAGTTACATAAGCCCCATCCCGGTAAATGTGAAGCTGATTATTGATACTAACAACATGGGCTATATTGACAATGTAAGCAGCGAATTTATCAAACAGGAATGTATTACCTTTGAAGAAAGAAGGTTTTTGAAAGCTTTCATCCCGTAAGATTACACTTAGTTCTTCTTCTGAAAGCGGTTCTTTTAAGATGAATTCATTGATATTCCGAATAACCGCCCTAATAGCTTCATCTTCAAGATAAAGCTGATTTTGAAGAATCAGAATATAGCGGTAAAGGGTATCATTCCTTCCATCCCCTTCTTCCATTCCAAGCAGATCAATAGTAGTTGAAACAGGAAGCAATTCATTAGGAACTTCATCAAAGGTGTTTTCCGGGTCAAAATACGGGGGAAATCTATCAACACCGTTTACCCGTAAAGGGATATAGGTTGAACCGCTGTGAATATCGGCTATTAAGCCAACAGCAAGCTTTTTATCTCTCCCATCTTTAATAATTCGGTGCTTGGTATCTTTCCAAATGCTGTGAATGTGACCATTTTCAATGTTTTCCAGAATCAAGCAGTTCCAGCCGTGTTTATCGGCAATATCAAGGAACTTGTTTGAAAGTTCTTCCGTATCAAAGGAAATATCAACAAACCCATCATTCAAAGCAGCACCAAAGGAAGGGAATTGAGAAGCATCTTCAAAGGTTCTTACATGGTCTTTCCCTTTGTGTGCTTCTGCGGAAGCTTTATCTTTCCCCTTTATGTAAGTTCTGAAAGCGGTATTGTTTCCAGTCCAACCCATAATTCCACCTACTTCTTAGGTGTTGAAAGCATGGTTAAAAGTTCAATATTCTTTTGAACCTGTTTCAACTCTTGATTTGTCAATCTGACCTGTTCTTTTATGTTGGCTAATTTGTTTTTAACTTGGTCTTTTTCCAAGCTTCTACCCCTTAAAAGGGCTAATTCCTGTTCAATATCTGCTTTTCGGGTAATCTGAAATTCTAAGGTTTTTTTCAAATCCTGTTCTTTCCAATTTAGCGCTTCAAAAATCTGCTTTACAATTTCATCTTGGTGTTTCCAATCATGACGAATACACTTTTTATAAAGCTTTGTCATTTTTTCGGCGGTAATCGGAAAGAACTTTTCAGCAATGAAAACCATGTTTCCAGAACCCCAATTTATTTTGATTATGGTTTCTTTTTTTTCTTCCATTAGATCACCCCAAAATCTTTCAACCGCTTGTTTGCAAGGGCAACATACCAAGTTCTATCCAGCTTGGAAGGGCATTTAACCCCGTTCACTTCATCATTGAAGATAAAGCAATGTTCCGGGCTATTTTGAATCTTTGCGGGTTTATGTGTTTCAGCGTGTACTTTATAAACTCCCCCATCCGCTTCATCTGTTGAAGCAAAGATTCTAATACACTTTTCATTTAAGGGTTTTCCACCATGAAGAATTACTTCATACTTACCGGAAATCTTAGTTACAAGTTGGAATTCCTTTAGATCATTGCAAGCGGCTATTGTTCTTTCCACCGGAATTTTCTTCACCATATAATCAACCAAAGCTTGATTTATAATAGGTAAGTCATAATCCAGCGGGTTTAATTTCTTCACATAAGCACCTTTAGACTTCCACCGGGGTTTTCCTTTTTCATCGTACAAATCACCATGGGGAAGAATCAGATAATTGTTTACATCCTTCTGAAACACTTCTGAATATTCATCAAATTCCAAATTCAACCCTGTTCTTTCTTCCCATGTTGCACAAATATCATCCACCCGGTAATAATCATCTGCATTAGCCATTTTGATTAAAATACCATCTGTGTTTGATTGAATAAGCTGCAAGCCGGGAATCACTTCAAGATGTTCTATCAAATCCAGAATAAGCAACTGACCGTAAATGCAAACCCTGTTTGCCTGTCTTGGGTCATATAACCCATTATTTGGGTCTTTCATAACTCCATAAGTAGAATTTAGCACCAACTTCAAAGGCGCTTGCAGCGGGTTCTTTTCAGCCTTATATTTAAGCCGGGTATGATAGATTTCTTCATACTTCTTAGGGTCTTTCATGTTTCGGGAATGAAGATTGTAACGAATCATCAAGGAAGGATATAGGGAAGCAACATCAGCCATTAGGAAATATCCCTTACCATGATATTTTTCAAGCGCCCCATGTACTCCGCCCCATGCAAAAACATGGGGACAACCGGCAATAGTGGTTTGAAGCTGCATTTTCTCCGGGGTTTTCTTTCCGGGAACAGTGAAGGTATATTTTCTATGTTCCGGGTCATTGTACCAATCTAAAACATGGGTGTATTTGTGAATATCTAAGGTATCTGGAAAATCTATATCAAATTCATCTTTATGGGGTTTCTGTGTTGCTTCCAGAATAACGGCGGCAAGTTGGGCTTTAGTTTTTCCCAAAAGGTTCAAATCAAGTTCCCGCCCTTCACAAGCAAGCTTCACTAAACCCATATGGGCGGTAAAATCATCCTTGCGCTTTAGGAAAACTTCAATAGTCTGCTGTACATCATGCCTACAATAAAAAACCGTCTGTTCTATTTCTTCCGGGGTCAACTTCCGATCAATGTCAAAAGGAACACTTGTTTCTTTAATGTTATTTCCCATGAACCCCTCAAAAACTTTTAAGCCCCGGTCAATGTTTGCCATTACATCATAGTTGTAAAGTTGCATACCCCTAAACAAGCTGCTGTATTTCCATCCGGGGTTACCTTTCACAATGATGTAATCATTGATTTTCTTAGGGTCAAAGCCACAAAGCAAACCTTTCAAAATCCATTGGTCATAGTTCCGGGAATTGAACCCCGCCCAAATATCATTGATTTTGCTTTGATAAAAGGCTTCAAGGGCATCCACATCATTAACAATGACGGTTTCTTTCTTTTCGGTCATATCCATGATTACAACCAACCAATCATATTTGAACACTTCAAAATCATAGAATAGAATTGTAATCACTTCCTTTCTGGAAGTTCCCCCGGTTTTAGATCACCGGGGGAATTATTATTGTTTTTGAACCTTAATTTTCAAAAACATCTTCGATAGCGTAAGTATGAAAACCCTTACTTCCCGTACCATATTCAAGTTGGAAGGTAAGATTGGAAGAATCAATTTCTTCCGCTGCATCCATAAGCAGATTTGCATACTGCTTATAACTCTGAAACAGCTTACCGCCCCGGCTTTCAATGCTGGAAATGCAATCAAGCCCCATAGAACGCAACAGTTCATTGTTGAAGTGAATTCCAACCCCATTCTGAACAATCTGATTATAGAAAATTCGGGAATTCTTAAAATCACCGGCAAGAATCTTAAACCAGATAGAAACCATGGGGTCACCCTTCTTGGAAGCTACCAATTCCATCTTTTCAACGGCAACTTCATAAGTTCCATCGGGAACTTCTTTGTATGTACCACCATTTTTAGCGGCTTCTTCAACATCTTTCTGCAAACCTTCCGTATCAATTTCGGAATCCCACTTATCAAACATATCAGCCATTTTTAATACCTAACCTTTCTTAGTTATTTATAAATTTCAAGTAAGATCACACCGACAATGCAAATTACAAAACCAAGTGTGTAATTGCGGCGGTTATCGGTTTCTTTATCACCGATCATTCCCCAAAGCAGCAATAAAGCCGCACAAGCAAGAAAGATTCTCATTCTGCTTTTCTACTCCTACGGGTTCTTCTTCCGGGGGCGGGGGGCGCTTCCTGTTCCGGTTCTATCGGGGGAAGGGTTTCTTCTACCTTATCGGTATTAGGGTCAAAAGGAAGTTCTTCATCTGATACATAAGGTTCTTCCGGTTCTGTTACTCCCAAAATAGCACCTTCAAGGGCTTCTTCTGCTTTCTGTTCTTCCAGCGTTGCACCAACTACCCGGTTAATATCGGGGTTATCTTTTACCTTTCTGCTTCTGCTGGGTTTCGCTGCCGGGGTTTCATCTACTTTCCCGGAAGCAATAGCGGCATTAGCTTCATCGTAAATCCTCATAAGTTCATTCCAATCAAGGGGGATTGTGGTTTCCGTGATACCCTTCAAGCGTCCACCACCAAACACAACTTCATTGGATTTGAAGTTAAGGGTTCTTGCTCCATCATCTTCAACTACTACACGGGCAACAATATCAACCATGCCAGCAATCTTGTTAGCAATGGCGTCTTGAATATTGGGGGCAATCCGGGTAATGTTTTGACCGTTTTTCTTGGTAATATCTTTGGAAACATCTTCATGAGAAACCACAACAATATTTTCATAATCCAGATTGAACAAGCGGCGAATAGTGGAAAGGTATTCTGTGCGAATAATATCCCATCCCTTACCATAACCGGAATCTGATTCATGCTGAATCTTCATTTCGTTATACTTGTAAACCCGGCACATTTCCCGTGTATCTTCCAGAAGATCAACGATGATTGTCTTGAACTCATTCCCGCCTTTTTCAAGTTCCGTGATAGTATCTTTGAATACTTCCCATGCAAATTTACGTTTAGTAACCCGACCTTCAACGGTAACTTCATCCTTAATGGGGATATAAGGCATGGTAACAAACTGAATGTTTCCATCCGTGTTAAGGTTAAGGGGATTAGGGGCGGCATCAAGAAAAGTGGTTTTACCACTGAAAGCAGCGCCATAAATCCAAATCTTTCTTTTCTTGGTTTCGGTGATATTTCTTCTTTCGGCACTTGGTAGAATCATGTAATTACTTCCTTTCTGACAAAAATCACTAAATTCGCAATACCTACAAAGCCATGTGTAATTAGCTTCATAATCTGTTTCCGCTTGAACATCTGATATAAGTTCAAGATGTTCAATTACTTTTTTATAATCAAAGGGTATTTCTACAAGTTTAGGTTGTTCTGTTGATAGTTCTGAAAGCACCCTTTCCCGGTATGACTGTAAAGGTTCACCGGTTTTCTGCTTTGAAGTATTCTTTGGAACAAACAAGAAAAACATTTTTCTTATCTTTTTTCGGGGGTGCATCCGTTCAAAGTAATACTTGTATAGGTGAAGCTGCCTTGAATTCAAATAGTGTTCAACATTGTTTGAATACTTGAAATCATACAAATCAAAGTAGTTATCACCTACCGGGGAAAGCAGATCAATAAACCCCTTGAAATGCTTAGTGAATATTGGAACTTCAAATTCACCTTCTGGAACAACCGCCCTTGCTTTTTGAATTTGCATTTCCAGTTTCAAAGCTTCTGTGATATGTTCATCTGTGATAATGGGGAAGGAAAAGTAATAATCCCTGATAGCGGTTTCAACATTCTTTTCAATCCCGGTATGAAGTGCTGTACCGATCACAAGCGCATTATCAGCGGGATAATCATTAATCACTTCCAGCTTGTCAACGTATCGCAATTTATACTTGCGTTTGCAGCTTTCAAAGCATTCAATAGCGGAATGACTGAATTGCAATTTATCACCCCTTTCATGATTTCCTTGAACTGTTCAAATCCATCCGGGAACAGAAGCAGCGCAATAGAACCGGCTTGATTGATTTGAATGATATTGTGTATCTGCAAATCAGAAGGTTTACCATTGGGGGCTTTTAGTTCCAGATCAACAGATATTCCATTTGCTACAAGGTGCATATCCGGTAACCCTTTTTTGGAATAACCCCCGCCCCACCGCTTTTCATAGTAACCAATGGGGGGAATCTCCATCTTATCAGCGGCATAACCAAGGGGATAAATCCCTTGCTGCTGCAACCACTTCTTCACCCGGTTTTCAAACTGTTTTTCCGCTGCTATAAAATTCACCCCCTTCTGTTGGTTTGCCGCAATTCGGACAAAACCGGAACTTTGGCTTATACTCACATTCATTGAAGAAGATTATGAATTCAGCGGGATAAACCTTCTTACATTCCCGGCATCTGTACCAGTTATAAGCAGCTTGAAATTCAACCATCTTTCAAACTGACCACAACAGAAGCTTTCACATTGGAAGGTTTGTAACAGGCTTGGTAAACATCCGGGTAATCTGCTTTCAGCTTTTTAGTATCAACACCGGATTTTTGATAAGCATCCTTGAAAGTGATTTTCAACTTGTCACTTTCAAAGAATTTAATACCGTATTTCTCCATACCTTCAACCAAGGCTTTTCTAAGTTCCGCTTCCTGTTCATCAAGCTTTTTCTTCAAAACAAGAATCTTGGTAACTCGCTGAATAGCAGCAAGGTTAGTATTCTGGAAGGTTTCAAGGGCGGTTTCCTCTGTTACAAGATTTCCACAATCAGCCGGGGCAAACTCACAAGCAGTTTTGCAAGTTCCAAACTCCGGGCATTCACAACAACAGATTGTTTTCCCGCAATCAGAACCGTATTGAACCGCATCTTTACAAATCTTCATCTTTGTTCAACCATCCTTTCAAATCGGTTATCAAGCTGTAAAACAGATACAGCACAACCGGGGTAAGTGGAACAGCCCAAAGGCGGGGGTTAGTCTGCTGATTAAGCAGCACATAAGGAAGGAAACCCATACAGAAACCGATTAGAACAGCTTTAATAACCGTTGCAGCGGTTTTAGCTTTCTTTCTGCTTTTGGGTTTTCTATGGGAAACCGTTACCGGTTCAAGTATCGGGGTATTGGTTTCTTCATAGATTTCATCCCATGTTTTTTGAAAATCGTTCAAATCCAGATCACTTAAAACATTTTTTTCTTCATCCATTGGTTTCATCCTTTCTTTTGGTTTCTTCATCGTATTTTTGAAAAAGTGCATCATTGTATTCCTTCCGCATTTTGAGATTTTCCAGAATATCAAGTTCAACACTGTTTTCACAAAGAAGATAATAGTAAAAGCACCGCTTTTCTTGGCCTATTCGGTGAATCCGTTTCTTTGACTGTTCAAACAAATCCGGTCTTTCTGGAAGGGTGAAATAAACAACCTGATTTGCTTTTTGCAGATTCAAACCCATTGCACCGGCTTGATACTGAATGAAGGTAATCGAATCATCAAACTGTTCATAACAAACAAGGTCTTTCCGATCACCATTTACAAAGGAAACATTCTTTCCATGTTTCAAGGCTATTTGAAGCAGAAGTTGAAATTCTTCTTTGAAGTTGTAGAACACAATTAATCGTTCATTAGTTCCTTGAATCAAATCTTCAAAGGCTTGCAGCTTATTCACCGAATACATCCCGCATAGCATCCGGGCATATAAACGCTTAGTAAGGCTTGTATCACCAATCAATTCGGCTTCAATACCTGTTTTTAACCCGGAAACATTCACATCCAGCTTGTTCACGGTTACAAGGCTTTTTCGCATGAATCGCCGGTAATCACTGGAAGCAGAAACTTTAATTGGTATTTCAACCTGTTCCGGTAAATCAAAGGCTTCTTCTGTTTTCATGAATACCGCCCCATAAGAAGCAAGCTTTTCTTTCAGCCGGTCAACATTCTTATAACCAACTACAACCGGAATCCTAAAACCGGAATCCCCATCTTCAATCCATTCTTGAACAACATACTGTTTATAATAAAGCTGCTTTGAAATATTCCAGCCCAATAGGTGAAGCTGTGACCAAAGCTTTTCATACTTACCGGAAGTAGGTGTTCCAGAAAGAAGAATTACATTTTTAGGATTAAGCTTTAGAATGAATTTTGACCGTTTAGCGGTTTCGTTTTGGATAAGTGAAGATTCATCCAGCATCAAGGTAAAGTTGCTTATATGGGCTATATCTGACCTTCTAAACACCAAATCATAATTGATAACACCAACACATTTCCCGATAGTAACAAGGTATTCTGTAAGCTGCTTCTTTTCTGTAAGATCAAACACGGTAAAGGGGTAATACTGCTTAAAGTGTTCAATCCAATCTTGAATTTTTGAATGTTGACAAATCACAAGAATTTTTTCCGGAAAGGAAGCAGCTTTTTCAGAACCCACAAAGGTTTTACCAAGCCCCATATCAAGATAATAGGCAACCCGGTTTTTATCGGCGGTTTCAGCTAAACCCCGCTTTTGGTGTTCATACAGTTCAATCATGTTTAACGGCATCAACAGCGGCCTTTTTCACCATTTGGGGAATAATCTTCTGGAAGAACCGCTTCACGCTGAATCTCTGTTTAGCGGCGGTTTTCCGTGCCTGAATGATATAGCGGGTTCTGCTCATGCTTCCGACAGCGGAAAGGTGTTTTACGTTGCTTCTGTGGCTGCGCTTCCGGTGATTAACTGCACTACTCATTTTTCACACCCCCCTTTTACAGATTGCAATTCGGGTCAATCTTCTTGGATTTGGTGTTAATGCACCCACCGTTATGAAGAAAGCACCGTTCACAAAACTTCTTGTGCTTGTCCGGAGCATAGTTTGTGGTTTGCTCCCGCTCTTTGTGGGTTTCTTTGAATTTAGGATTTTTCATTGTTTGAAATACCTTCCTTTCTTAAATTTTGATACCGGTGCAAGCTTCAAAGATTTCTTTATCAAAATTGGGAAGCTGATAAATGATTTCCCGCTGATTATCGGGTAATCCATCCCAAAAGCGTTGTGCATTTTCGCTTTCATTCGGGATTCTGCAATAACCGCCTGTTGTCTTATAGGAAGGATTAGCGGCCTTTTCTTCATCGGTCATATCCTGTTCCCAAACCCATTCCACAACATTCTTAGGAATCTGATTCAGAATGTAACGGGCATCTGATTCAAACCACATTCTCATAGTCCAATCAGAAGGTTTATTGAACATCATGATTTTCGGTTCTTCTGTACAGAAACACCCGGAAGAAAAGCTTGTTTTGTTCCAGTCGCCGGTGTTCCGGTTGCCGGTGTTGCAGTCGCCGGTGTTCCGGTTGCCGGTGTTCCGGTTGCCGGTGTTCCGGTTGCCGGTGTTGCAGTCGCCGGTGTTCCAGTTGCCGGTGTTCCGGTTGCCGGTGTTGCAGTCGCCGGTGTTCCGGTTGCCGGTGTTCCAGTCGCCGGTGTTCCAGTCGCCGGTGTTCCGGTTGCCGGTGTTGCAGTCGCCGGTGTTCCGGTTGCCGGTGTTGCAGTCGCCGGTGTTGCAGATACCAGAACAGCCTTTTCCTTCATTCACAAGGCGGTAAACTTCTTCCCATGGGATTTCCCGCACAACTTCAAGTTTGTTGGTGCTGCACTTGTTCCCATGCTCTGCAACTTCCCCATGTGCGATCACTTCGGCAATCCTTACTTCTTCCGGGGAATTGGAATAGTAATCAAACACATCTTTCAGTTCCTTGCAGAAGTGCATTCCATGATTGCAAACAGAAGGTTTAGTTGTGGTTTCAAACATTCCGGGGCAAGAATACTGTTTCTTTACACCGGAACAGGGGCGGCAAACCCAATCTTTATCAAAAGCCTTATAACCTTTGACCATTTCAGAACCTTCCTTTCTTATATGGAAATCCCGGTATATTCTGTGAACTTAACCGGGGAAATGTAATAACTCCATCTTCCTTTCATCTTTACGGCATACCCAAAAGGAAGCACACCTTCCCGCAATCCCTGATAAACAAACCGGGCGGGTTTTCCCATCAACTTAGCAGCGGTTTCAACTGCAAGATTTGAAATCTTAATTTCAATAGGATGTTTGTTCTTGAAATAATCAGCTTCAAGCCCCATAGCAAGGGCAATCTGTTTTTTCTTTCCTTCCGGGGGAATGACTTTCCCGGAAAGATATTGACTAAGTGAAGATTTCCCAATTCCCGTTGCAGCGGAAAGGGCGGTTGCATTCATCCCGGCATCTTCCATAGCGGTTTTCAGCATTTCATTAAACATGGTATTCATCCTTCCTTTAATTTTGTATCTAATTAAGATACATCTTCACTAAAAAAAATATCTATGACCTGTTGCGGGGTAAGATTATAACGCTTAACAATAATCTTGATTTCCCCCTGTGTGAATTCAGCTCCACCGGTTTCATTCATCTTAGCGGAAAGCCTTTGGGGTGTAATACCCAATGCAGCGGCAAGCAGATCATTGTTATCATCATGAAGAATCATGATACTTCTTAACAGTTTCTTGTTCAATTTTAGTTCACCTTCTTTCAATCATCCGGGAAAGCATTGTTGTTATACTGCTTTCTAATTCTGATTTCTACCTTACCACTTTCAATGATTCTTTCATCAAGAATCTTGAACTTTTGGGGTCTACCGGTTTCCAAGCTTTTTCTGTACCCGGTTGCTTCTTCAACAGAATCAAATTCAAGAATCTGTTCAATCCAAGCAACTTTAATTTTCTTCATACTTACACCCCCTTCCAAATTTCCCCATTGTAACGCCATTGCTTTAGCTACACCGGGAAATGTTTTTGACCTAATTTTTGCCGCTCCACCCGCACGACTAACACCGGCTTTATCTGGATTTCCTTTGTTTGCACTTGTACCACAAGAAACGTACGGTTTATAAGAATTGAGTATTTTTGTCGGCATTAGGGGGGGGGATTTTTTAACCAAAGATAAGTTAACTTTGAAAAAGGTTCACCAAACTGATAAGGTTGTATTCTTTGCGTTTCTTCCGGTAATCCAACCACTTTCAAAGGGCGGGGATTTTCAACCGCTATCCGGGGGGCAATCGGCATTTAAGAACCGTATGAAAAAGGCTTTTGCTTCAAGGGCTTTTTGATACCGTTCAAGATCAATTTCCCCTTTATGTGGGTACATTCGGCAAGCCCCGGCATTACTAAGGAAGGTACACGGCGGGTGTGCAATTATCAAATCCCATTTGATTTTAATTAGTTCTAAAGCATCCGCTTGAATGTGCCATTCCGGGTAACCACCGGAACACCCTTCCAGATCACAACTATATGCTTCATGCCCTAATTCCCGAAAAGCTTTACAAACTACTTGTGATTCTTCACAAGCAATTAAAACCCTAATGAAGATCACCTTTCCTTTCATAATTGACAACGCCTGATAATATCTTTTTCTTGGAAAACTGCAAGTATAGTTACATCAAATGTTTTAATATCTTTGATAGCTTCGTTAAGGGTGTATTGGTCACCGGGAAGCGTGGTTTTATAAAAGATACTTATTTTCCCATTTCCATCTTCACCGATAATTACCCATCTTTCAAAATTATCCATTAATTATATCCTTTCTGGAAGAAGGGGAAGGGTTTAATCTTCCCCGGTTTCTTCTACAAATTCAGTATCACAATCACCACAAATAATGTGAACTTCCTTGGTTGCTCTCACGATAGCGCCGCAATCCGGGCAAACATACTTTCTTGAATTGCTCTTTGAAGCAGCTTTTCCAAATTTGGGAACGGGCTTCCGATAAAGATCAAACTTAGTTACTCCAAGGGTATCAAGGTAAGCTTTGGTTTCATCGGTAAGGCTTGTTTTGCTCCAACCGTATTTATCAGTTTGTTCAACCTTCAAGCCGTGTGCAATAGCAGCATCCCGGAATTTCTTATTGTGGTAAGTGCCTTTTCGAGAACAATCTTGAATTTTCTGTTCCAGATTATAAAGATGTACCATTTCATGAAGAAGTGTACCGGCAACAGCTTCATAAGGGCGAGAAAGGTTTTCAGAAGTAAGGTTGATTTCATAATATCCTTCATCTTCTTTAGCCCCGGCCTTATCAGCCCAAATCTTAAAGGTTGTACACCAACCATAAGCGCCACATGAAGTATCATCCGGGCTAACCGTGATAACTGGTTTGGGAAGCTTCCCTTCAAAGAAATGTTTGTTAAAGTGTTCAAACAGGTTTTCAAGCTGTTCAATAACGGGTTGCAAGCTAATCATTCAAATACCCCTTTCTTTTTTTCCGTTCCCCCCTCACTGTTGCAGCAGCGGGGGGGTATTTGTTTCATCCTTGGTTTCTGTTCTTATTTAGCAATATTACTTGGATTGTGCGCTTTTTAGATACTGATAAAATTTCTTGTATCTGATTGCGATACAAATATAACACTTCTCTTTTTAGTTGTCAATAGGTAAATTAATATTTTTAAGATACAATTTCAAAAATAATTGAACTTCAATAAAATATATGTTAAAATCAAGATACAACCATGAAAGGGGGTTTTGCCCTATGACAATGGGCGAATACATCAAGCAGCTTAGAATTCAACACGGGTATTCACAAGATGAATTAGGGAAACTTTGCGGGGTCAATCGTGCTGCTGTAAACAAATGGGAATTAGGCACGGTTGAAAATATTAAGCGGTCAACTATAAAGCGCCTATCTGAAATCTTTGGGGTTTCCCCATGTGAACTAATGTGTTTTGATGAACCCACGGAAGAAGAATTAAAAATTCAAAAAGAAGTTGAAACCCTTGAAAAGTTTCAAGAATGCTTTGGGCGGGAAACTCTTGAAGCTGCTTCTTTATTTATGAAGCTTGATGAAAAAGATAGATCAGCGGTCACCGGTATAATTCAATCATTGTTATCTTCCGGTAAGTATGAAAGGGAATGATTATGGGATTGTTTAATAAAAAGAAATCAATTAATCCCTTAACCGCCAAAGAAGCGGAAAACGCTATTAGAATTTTGCAAGAATCTTCTGAAATTCTTCAAAATACAACTAACCCGGATGTTTTCTTTTCCAGAATAAAAGTGTTCCATAAAGCAATTAATACTTTAGATGTTCTTTCCAAAGAAGTTCCTTTAACTGTGAACCCGGAAGAAATGCAAACGGCTTTTGAAAAAGATAAGCAAGAAATGATTTATGATTTTATAATCCGGGCATATAACAAAATTTGGGAAGAAGCTAATCAAATGAAAACGGAACAAGGAAAGAAGCGAAAGTTTCAAAAATTCTTTGATGATATTGAACCTTATACCCCCTATATGGATGAAAGAAATCAAAGATATTTAATTTATAAGCGGGGAAATTCCGTTTAACTGTTCCGCTGTTCCTCTGTTGTTCCGTTGCCTGTTCCGCTTAAAATACTAATAAATCTATAATTTGTTCCGCTGTTCCGATTAACTTACAATGTTCTTATTAAATAACCTTATAAGAACCTTATAAAACCTTTCAAGGAAATAAAAAGAAAATATATAATATACAGTATAAGGAAATCATGCGGAACAACGGAACATAGCGGAACAAAAAATTGCCCGGTCAACTGCTGCAACAGTCAACCGGGCGGGATGAATAACCAAAGAAACCAAGGATGAAATGATTTCTATGGGCTATGCACTGTTCATTATAATCACTTCATCCCCAAAAGTCAATGAAAGGGAATGAAATCATGAAAAATCCTAATGGATATGGTACAGTTGTTAAGCTGTCTGGAAATCGCCGTAAACCATGGGCGGTAAGGAAAAGCAATGGGAAGAATGAAAAAGGTTATCCCATTCTAATCAATATCGGCTATACGGAAACCAAAGAAGCCGGGTTAATCATGCTTGCGGAATACAACAAATCCCCATGGGATATAGACGCTGCAAAGATCACCTTAAAAGAACTTTATGAACTTTGGCTTGAAAAACGTGCTATTAAACTTGGTAGATCAAACCTTTGTTCTTTAAAATCAGCTTATAAGCATTGTCAAAAATATGAAAAATACCGCTATAACCAAATCAAATCTTATCATATGCAAGATTGCATTGATAATTGTGGACATGGGTACAGCACACAAGGGGCAATTAAAAACCTTTGGGGGCATCTTGACCGGTTTGCTTCTGAATTAGACATTATTCAAAAATGCTGTTCTGACCTTCTGACTTCTGAAAGCATCCCGGAAACTACTAAAACGATTTTCAC
Source organism: Candidatus Ruminimicrobiellum caprinum (assembly GCA_017413305.1). Taxonomy (GTDB): domain Bacteria; phylum Elusimicrobiota; class Endomicrobiia; order Endomicrobiales; family Endomicrobiaceae; genus Ruminimicrobiellum; species Ruminimicrobiellum caprinum. Next base: position 14,356 of record JAFPUA010000158.1, on the reverse strand, counting down.
AGATGAAGAAGTAAAACGGGTTTGGGATAACCAGCAATTACCTTATGCAGATTCATTAGCTTTCTTCCTTTACACCGGTTTTAGAATTTCGGAAGTTCTTGAAATTAAGATTTCAAATATTGACCAAAAGGAAAAGACTATTACCGGGGGAACTAAAACAGCGGCGGGAAAGAACCGGATTGTTCCGATTCATTCAAAAATTCAACCTATAGTTGAACAACGGATAAACCAATCTAAAAGCGGTTACCTGTTTGAATACCAAGGAAAGAAACTAAGCGTTAGTCAATACCGGGAAATCTGGAACACCTTAATGCAGCAACTTGAAATGGAACATACACCCCATGAAACCCGGCATACCTTTAGATCAAGGCTTGATTCAGCCGGGGCAAATAAGGTTTGTATTGATAGGTTAATGGGTCATAAATCTAAGGAAACCGGCGAAAGAGTTTATACCCATAAAAACATTGATGAACTGAGAAAGAATATTGAACTAATCACTAATTAATAACAAAATAGCGGGAAATGCCCTAAAAACAAGCATTTCCCGCTATTTCTGTTTATATTATATCATAAATTTTAAGGTTTGCAACGGGCTAAAAAGTCCAGTATTTCAAGCATTTCAAGCTTGCACAAGCACCCACAAAACAGGGGTAAAAATAACACATTAGTATCACGAAAAAAGGCCAAAAAGCGCCTTATAGGTCATATTTCCAACCTCACCATCAGCGGTTAAATAGTGCTGTGTCTGGAACTCTTTAACCGCTGCTTCTGTGTCATTTCCAAAATCACCATCAATACCCCATCTTCCGCAACTGTAACCCCAATGTTCTAACAGGGTTTGAACTGCTTCAACAGAATCATTAATAGCGCCCTTTTTCAAAAGGGGTAATTCAACAGTTACCATTGTTCCGGTTACCGGGGTGGAAGGGGTGGAAGGGGTAACGGGGGTTTGTGCTTCACCTGTAGCCTGTTCCGCTGATTCATCTACATTTCCAGCAAGGGCATAATTGGGTTTTCCGTAACCGTAAATACTGCCAATGTTCCGGTTATAGGTTCTTCGATAAGTACCATCAGAACTATTACCTTCAACGGTTGTTACCGTGTTCCCGTCAACAGCAACCACAATACCGGTATGGGAAACTTCCCCGGCGCTGTAGCTGAAAAAGATTTGATTACCAACTTCCGGGATATTGTTAAAAGCACCGTTCTGCTTATAGTATTGGGCTGAATAAAGACAACCCGCCCCGGCGCTGTAAGTAGGCTGATACAGCATCCGCATAGCCAAAGCAGCGCCAAAGCACTTGACAAATAACCAATCAACAAAAATATCACACCAAGCATACCCGTTTTTCTTGCCGTTGTAAAAATTGGGGATTGCATCAAGATCACGGGCATACTTGGTGTAATTGCCTGTTCCGCTGTTAGCTGTTTTATCGTCAAGGCTTGCATTGGAAGCTTTTTCATGATAACCAACTTCCGAATTTGCAAGGGCAACAATTTTTTCAACAGCGGTCATTTTTTATTTTCCTTCTTCCTGTTTCCGGGTAAGAATATCAATAGCTTTGGTAATAGCCGGGGGAAGCGGAATACCCATCAAACCGGCATTTTCTACAATGGAAATCAGTTCATTAGCCATAAATCCAATAATGACGGTATCACGGATATATTCAACTCCAATAGCTAAATCAAGCCTATGAGCAACCAGCACAAACAGAAGGGTAAAACACTTTCTAATCAAACCCTTCCAACCGGCACGGCTCTCAAGCGCCCCGGTTTCACTTTTCTTGGAAGCGTGAAATACCCCGGCAACCACAATACCGGAAATGTAATCAACGCACATAAAAATAATAAGTGTGGTCAAAGCGGCATCCCACCCCCCAAATTGGGAAGCGATAAAACCACCAATAATCCCGATTCCCGCACAAATTGAAGCTTTCATTTTAATAATTCCTTTCTGTTAAGAGTAAAGCGCCTATGTAAGCTTTATATAAGCTCATATAGGCGCTTTTGGTGTTAGGGTAGTATGTTTTTATACCCCTTCGGTTTCTTCTGCTAATTCGGGCAAATCCAAATCAATTAGAACCTGTTTGACCTGTTCACGAATTCTGATAGGAACATCATTGATAGTTTTCTTGCCCTTGATGATAAGGGTTGCATAGACAACAGCCATTTCATACACCTTCTTTCCAAACAGAATTATGATAATCCAGTTTATCACCGGTTATCACCTTCAAGAATTTTTCTGACTTCTTCCCGCAACTTTTCGGGAACATCGTCAAGAGTTTTTAAGCCCTTTCTAATTAGATCAGCATACACTTTAGCCATGACATTAACCCCCAATCAATTCATATACTTCTACAAGGGCAAGCTGTGTATCTGTAAGCTGTTCCTGTGTGTCCAGAAGATCAGCTTTCAAGGAACTGTTTTCATCCCCGATTAATTCAAACCATTCTTGAACATCATATTGATATTCATGATATTCAAAGAAGTCTTGAACAGGTTCACCACCATATTCTTCAAGCTGCTTAATATCAGTGTGAACATAAACCGTATCATCTGAATAGATTACCGGTTTAGCCTGTAATCCGCTTCCATGAACAACACCTAAATCTTTCATTCTTGAAGCAATCCTTTCTTAATCAAGTTTTCTTTATATTTGATAAAAGCATTTTCCTTCTTTATAGGGGATTTCTTGCTATTTCCAAGAATGATTTCTTTGTAATAGCGCAATAAAGAAGGTATTACCGGAATAATGTATTTCTGTGAAAGGCGGTAACCATCACATAATTTAAGCCAACCGGCATAAGAATTGATTGAACAGAATTCAGAATAATTGATTAGCTGATTCTTCATCTGCTTCTTCAATATCTTCCGCATCTTTCGTTTCATCTTCTTATAGGTTGACTTTCTCAATAAGGTTTTCCCATGATAGAAACGGAATCCGACAAAATCAATTCCCCGTTTTTCAACGGGGAATATTTGATAATTCGGTTTAATTGTTAGATTTAGTTCCGTGTTCAAATACTGTTTAACTTGCGCTTGAACAATATGTAAATGCAGCTTTGAACTTGATAAAACAACAATATCATCCATGTAACGAACTACATATTTAAGATGTAATTCTTCTTTCATCCAATGGTCAAAATATGAAAGGTAGAAATTAGCAAGATATTGTGAAAGATAAGAACCTATTGGAACACCGGTTTCTGTAATTGCGCTATCAATAATCTTATCCAGTAATTTAAGAAGCCTTTTATCTTTGAATTTCTTTCTAAGCAGCTTCTTCAAAATATCATGGTCAATACTGGGATAAAATTTTGATACATCCATCTTAAAACAATAAGTTGTGTTTTTCGTATCTTTTAAGTATTCGTGCATCAAATCAACAACCCGGCTTATTCCCCTTTGCTTAATGCTTGCACAAGTATGATAACAAAAGGTTTCCATGAAAACGGGTTCAATTTGAAGCATAATAGCCCATTGAATAATTCTATCCGGGAAATATGGTAATTTTGCAAGATCACGGCTTTTGCCTTTGTCATTAATGACCGAATAAGTATATTCAGAAACTTCATAGGTTTCACTTGATAGCATTTCTTGAATCTGTGTAAGGTAGTAATCAGGGTTGCTATCAACCATTTGAACTTCTTTATAAAACAACTTATCCTTTCTTGCGTTGCGGTGTGCTTCTCGCAAATTTTCTATAGAACAGATTTTGTCATAGATATTACCATGCCTTTTCATTTATTTGATGTTTTCCTTCCCGAATTTTCACCTGCGAACCGGTTACTAATACGGTTCTGAATAATGGGGAATTTCTAAGTTCCCTGTTTTACCAAGGGGTAAGGTAGTACCGTCACCTTGCTAAGAAGATACCTATTTTGGGAAAACAATAGGTGACAAGTGACATTGGTATTGGATAAAGAATCAGTGTTATTAAGATTAAGTTGAAAAGTACCGGTTTTACCCGTATTATTCCATTTACCACTGAAAATAGTAAGACAAGACACCTTCAAATTAGCATAATCGTTTCTTAAAAGTGGTTTTTGTCAATTATTCAAGTGATGTGGTCTAACCTTTTACGCTGTTTGTCACTTCGGTACTACCTATATACAAAAAACGTGAACGTAATTAAGCTGTTTCTTTGTGCATAAACATCAGGCGACAAGCGACACCGGCACCGGATAAAGAATCAGCGTAACTAAGATCAAGCCGAAAAGCACCGGCTCCACCCGTATTATTCCACGCACCACCGAAAATAGCAAGACAAGACACCCTCAAATAAGCATAATCGCATAGATAAGTAGTTTCAGAACCGCTAACAGTTTTAGGGGTAAATCCAGCATTTGAACCGCCTTGAACCATACTCATATAATTTCCAAGATCAGCGGAAACCCCGCCATTACCATTATCTTCATATCCCGAACCGCTTGTATTGAAATTAGCGGCAATATCACAAGTAAGAATCTGCCTGTTAGCCCCGGAATGAAGCCCATCAACAAATTCCCAATAATTACCCCAAAAATCTTCAATACCAAGGCACTTGACTTGATGATTTTGGTCTGTCATATAAGAAGGATTAGTTCCTTTGATTACTTCTGAATTGAACCCATAAGCATTTGTTCCACCTGTATTAACGCCAGCATTATGACTTGAATTAACATAGCCATAACCAATAGCAGACTGTGAATTAAGGTTTCCGGTATAAAGAATATACAGGCATTGCATGAGTTTAACGCTGCCCCATGTGCGCTGTTGGTAACCGTCACCCCTTGCCCTACACCAAGAACGGAAGGTTGTTATAGTCTGTGAAACTGTCGGCGCTTTACCGCTGGAACTATAAACCTTATTTCCGCTTGCATAGCCTTTATAAACACCGATATAAATTTTATCGCAATCGTTATAGCTATCCAGTGAAAAAGCATCATACTTATAAGCCGCATCATTGGGTTTGTCTGTTACGGAAACTTTCAGCTTATTAGAATCAATCCATTCAATCAGATAACCAAGACGCTTCCCAATTTCAAGCATAACATCATTACCAAGAGTGGTAATGTCAGAAGAAGTATCATCTTCATACTTGCTGAAATTGGATTTGTTCAAATACTTTACAACTTCACCATTGTTAAGAACACAATTCTTCAAAGCTGCAAAAATGGGGGTGCTAAGAATTGCGTCACTTTTCTTGGTAAATCCTTCAAGTTCATCCGCATAAGTAACCATGGAATCAGGGTTTGACTTACTGAAATCAATGATTGCAGAAAGCTTTGTATATCCAGAAAGTTCAAGGTTATATTCCCCGTAATACTGCATGACAACACTTTTGGTTTGCTGCTTAACCGGGTTATTAACCGTCCATGTTCCAAGGGAAGGAAGATTGAAAACAACTTTTTTAGTATCTGGAACTGTTTTGGTAAAGGTATCTTCCCCATTAGTACAGGTTATAGATAAACCAATCAATCTTTCATCCGTGGTAATGGTTAAGGTGCAAAGCTGCCCTATTGCTTCTGAAACCCTTTCTTCCGCATCTTCAACCATTTCATCAATAGTATCTTGAATATCTTCTTCAAGGGTTTCCAAGGTGGTAATTGTTTCAAACACCTTTTCAAGCGGCTGAATATTCAGCCCATCAAATTTCACCCTGTAAAGAACGGTATCATTTTCAAGTGCGCTTTCGTTAAGAATATCCCCGGTAATTTTATCAGGTACATTATAAGATGTTTCAGAAGGTGTACCTTTGATAACTACAAGATTTGCTTCTTCAACATCTGTGGTTGAACTCTTTGAATAACGTACAACAATTAAATCAAGGCGCTTGTAACCTTGTGTTCCGTTATCAAAGTTTAGATCAACATAGGTGTTTTCTTTAAGTCTAATATGCCTACCTTGCATAAGCATATCACCATCAAGAACCCTAACCTTATTATTAGATTGAATGCTTGCAGCAAATTGGTTACCCCGTTCAAGAACAAATTCACCATTCCCCATGATAGCGGCATTAAGTGAACCGTGGTCATTGGAAGTAACGTGTTCAACACCGGCATACCCGGTAACTAAATGAAGATTAGACATATTTTATTCTCCTACTTTGTGTGAAATAGTAACTGTTTCATCGTCAATGGAAACAATCTTTTTTACAATTTCTTTAGCCATGAAAATACCGGTTACATTTTCTCTTGCACCTACAATATCCCCAATATCATAGGTTTTTGTACTATCAAAATTGATTTGCAGTTTATCAGTGTTCCATTCTGCTTTTAACAGTTCAATACCACCGTTTTCAAGTTCTTCATCGGATTCACAATTAGCATTTTCATAGGTCAAAGTTATTTCATCCAAACCGAAAAGGCTTTGCGTATGGGAAATATTACCTTCTGAATCTGTAAACAGGTGGATAACTGTTCTTTCTGCAAGTTCCCCCCGGCCTAAACAGATCACATGATTTGTTGGTTTATAGTTCTTTTCAATATCAAAATCAATTTGTGAACTATCAAATTCATCATCCTGTGAATAATCGGCAAGGGGTTCAGCGGAAAGAATTACAAAACCATCTTGAAATATTAATTTCAATTTCCCGCCAAAAGCAGCAAGCATTTTTTTAATACCGGAATAACCATCAATGTACCGATTCATTTTATAATTTCTGATTGTAATTAAAGAAAGATCAGTTGAAGCTTTGAATAGATCATCTAACCCCATTCTTTCAATCAAACTTGAAAGAACTGAATTAGCTTCACCATCACAAATCAAATAATCTTCCCCGGCATCCGGTTCAAGAATTTTTTTAGCAATTATTCCATGCCATGTATCACCCTTATACAGCAATTCCCCAATTTGGGTATTAACCGCTATTTTCCGAATGATACCGCCATATTCCGTATCTTCAATATATAGAATGTACCCTTCCCGGCAAACATGGTTATTGGTACTTGTGGTTAGTTCAAAATTATTTTCATCAATACCAAAAGCAAGATCAAATTTAAAACTATTCATCACACCAATATCAACTTTTTCGCCGGTTGCATAGATTAAATCCATTTGGGTTCACTCCGTTCTTCCAGTAAGATAACATCAAATCCAAAGGTGTTATCCCACGTTACAACATTGTTTCCCGCTGGAATCTTTTCAAAGATATAACTTGTTCTATTACGATCATTGAAATGATTTTCAGTTGTTCCATTTACCTTTGTCAAAGTAATTACCTTTGTTAAACTATCAATAGTAAGATATTCCCCTTCTTGAATAGTGCAATTAACTTGGTAAGTATGACCGGCAATATGAACAGCGGGGTTTATAGCTGGGCCAAAAATAATAAGTTTGAAATTAGTTCCTGTGAAACCCGTATTAACTAAGGTTTTTCCAGCCATACCGGAAGTATAGTCAAATGGAAAATCATAATTGTAATCCAGATTTCTTTTATCGGTTACAACGCTTGGTGTATCATCGTCAATTACTCGACCATCTACACGAAAAGAAACAGTGCTTTCTTTAATCCATTGGGGAAAATCAGTTGCAACGGTTAAAGTTGTTTCAAGGTGACCTTTATACCAAAGGTAATTGCTTTTTTTACTACCAATGATGTAACAGCGCATATAATAACCATTTATGATTAGCTTTCCATGCTGCTTTGCTAAAACATCTTTATCCGCATATTCCATTAACTGATTCTTCAAAAGAATTCCTTGTTCTTCTGAATCACAAATAATAACAACCGGAATAGATTTTGTTTGAATACCTCTTACAAAGCTTCTAATCCGGTTGCTATCATCGGAATATTCCCATAGATAATCATGTAGACTGTTGGAATTCACGAATAACCCACCCTTACCAAAATCAAGGGTTTCATTTATGTGATTTGTGAATTTCAATCTTTCCAACATAATTAACTAACCGCCTTTACTAACCTTGCAAATTCTCTATCATTCACTTTGAACTGCAATCCAAGCAAAGCATGATACAAGCTATCAGCCATATTTTCATCAATACTTGAAACAATGCTTAGAATTGCACTGAGTATTTCAAGCATTGCGGTATTTTCTTCCGCAACAGCTTCTTTCACATATTTCTGCAAAGTATCAATAGGGGCTATTGCTTCATTACCAGCTTCACCCGCACCCATAGCCTTTCCGGTATAAGGATTAAACCCAAATATAGCCGGGTTAGTAAGAATAGCACCTTTCCTATACCATTCAACGCTAAAATGCGGTGTGGAAGGTGGATTAAGGCTAAAGCTTCCACTTATTGAAAAATGCGGAAGTTTAATATGTGGTAAACTCCAAGTGAAATTAAAGAATGATTTCATCTGTTCAATTCCACTTCTTACAGCTTCTTTAGCAGCATCAATTTTACTCTGTACCGTACTTTTGATAGATTCAAAAATAGAAGATACAGTTGAAAGCGCTGCATTAAGCTTGCTGGAAAAAGCAGTTTTGATATTTTCCAGCTTATCACTTACTACCGACCAAACGGAAGTAATAATACTTGTTACAGTTGATTTAATGCTATTAAAGATTGAACTAACTGTTGACCATGCGGCTTGAAGTTTTGTGGAAAAAGCAGTTTTGATATTTTCCAGCTTATCACTTACTACCGACCAAATAGCGGAAAAGACGCTTATAATAAAGGTTTTGACCGCATTAAAAATAGTTGAAACAGTATCTTTAACAGCATTGAACTTTTCAGTAACAGTATCTTTGATATTTTGAATTGCATTGGAAATAAAAGATTTAATAGCGTTCCATACCGTAATTATTACATCTTTGCAGTTCTCCCAAATAAACCGGAAAGGTAAAGTGATAAGATTAAATGCAGCGGTAAGAATTTCCTTAATCAGCATTACACCAACTTGAACAACACTTTTAATTGTGTTCCAAGCATTAGTAACCGTTTCCTTAACGGAATTCCAAATAGAAATAGTTTTTTCCTTAACAGAATTCCAAGCATTCTTAATTGCTTCCGCTACAGACTGAAAAGCGCCTTTGATAGCATTCCAAATAGCAATTACAGCATTTCGGAAATCTTCATTGGTGTTCCAAAGATGTATAACGGCAACCACCAAACCAGCAATCAGCGCAACAATAGCAATAATGGGGTTAGCCATAAGAACACCCCATAAACCGGAAAGGGCGGTTGCAACACCTTTAATGATACTAACAATTTTCAAACCCGCTGAAAAACTTGCTATTGCCGTTACCACTCCAAGGATAATAGGCCAAATTTCTTTTAGTTTCTCTGAAAAACCATGTATTGAATTGATAACGGAAACGACCTTTGTTATTAGATCACCAAGTTTTTCAACAAAAGATGTTACACCTTGCTTTGCTTTCTGGAAGAAAGTTGTAAAATCAATTTGGCTTATCCATTCAGTTAAAGCACCGAAAGATTCACCAAGTTTAGCGGCGAATTCATCCCAATCAACATTATCCATCCATGCGGATAGCTGTTGAAGGAAATTCATAACCACCGGGGCAAGCTGCTTACCAACTTTGGTTTTTATATTATCAAATAAAGCTAAAACGCTTGACCAACTACCTTGAATAGTTGAACCGGCTTCATTGGAAGCATAACCGGCTAACCCTTGCATTTCTACATAATCCACAAGGGCGGCTTGACAATCGGCAAGGTTTTCAATTTGATAATGGGTTGCTCTACCGTTTGCGGCATTCCATTCATTAACCTTATCAATGACTTCCTGAAAACCTTCTTTTGTCGGTGTAATACCAAGCTGCAAGTTATCCAGCATGGTATAATTACTTTTCATTATGCCATTAAAGGCATTTTGAACCGCTTCCTGACTGTTGCCGGTTGCGGCTACAATATCGGCTTCCGCTGTAATGATTTTATGGGCTAATTCCGCTGCCGCCTGTTCATTACCGCCCAAAGCGGTTTTCAAGCCAACAGCAAAACCGTTGACCTGTTGCAGATAATCATTCTGTGACATTTGAACAGTTTTATAAGCTTTTTCAGATTGCTTCATCACATATTCAGCCGCTTCACCAAACATTAATTCAGTTCCACCGGCTAACTGTTCAAATTCCGCAAAATTAGAAACACTTGCAGCGGCAAATTCACCTAATTTTTTACCAAGTTCAACCACCTTGTTTATAATGCCTTGAATAGCATTTGCAGCAAGATTAGCAAGAGTAAGTTGCCATGCTGAAAATTTGCTATCCGCATCAGAAGCGGCATTTCCAGAACCCTTAATAGGGTTCTGTGAATCTTCTGCTGCATCAGAAACATCATTTAATGAATCGGCGGCATCATCGGCGGCATTTGATACTTTATCAATCTTAGATATAGCATCCGAATAATTTACAGCTATTTTTCCTACCAAAGAAAAAACTTCCATAACCGATTAACCCCCCTTCATAGGTGGAATGAACCCATCTAAGATTTTATTTGCTTTATCAACTTGTTTTTTCATTTCGGAATCAGTCATTCCTAACACTGACATTTGATTATTTGTAGCCGTGTTAGATTTGTTTGCTCTGGAAAGGAATTCTTCAAAGCTTTCATTCTGCTGTTCACTAAATGGATTGCTTATACAAGACAAATACAGCGACCAACATTTATCTTCATCATACTGTTGAAGAATTGTGTTAACCGCTGTATATAATCTTTTTCCCTTAATGGTTCGATTTAGATAATCATAAGGGTTGCCATATCGTGAATTAATTAATTCTTCAAATCTTCCTGTTCCACACCCACAAATTCGGCTACTTCCCCAAAAAAATCCGAAAGATCATCTTTTTTAAAGAAATCTTTCAGAAGCTTTAGAAAATAACCCGGTTTGAAATTCCGTACATCTTCCGGGGAAACAGGTAACCCGCTTTCCCAAACCATACACCGGGCGAAAAAGTTATATATTTCATCCCTTGCACCGGAAAGGTGTTTAATCAGAATACCGCCCATCTTCATAGCAAGAGCAATACCAATAGTTTTAGAATCATCCCCGGCGCTTTGCATAGCCAAAATTTCATCTTTGGAAAATGCACCAAGGATATTATCTAACCCGATTTTATCCAGAACAGCGCAAAAATCAAAGACGTTATCAACCGTTAAATCATTAAACTTGATTTCTTTCATGGTTTACTTACCCATCCGCTTTCTTAGCGGCCTTTCTTGTTCTTGGTTTTGTAGTTTCCGTTTTTTCACCGTCCACCGGTTTCTTTTCCTTTACCGGGGGAACAGGGGCGGGTTCAAGAAAATCCCCCACCCCTTGAATTTCGGCAAACCGTGATTCCGTAATTTCCAAAACATCACCGGTATTATAAAGAACACCGGTATATTTATCTGAAAAAATGGATTTCACAATTACCTTCATGATAATTCCTTTCTGTTATGCCTGTGATACCGGATAATAAATCTGAACATCCAGTTTATCAAGTTCATCCTTTTCAAGATCAGCCGTACATTCAAACTTAACTGCAAAAGTAGTCTGATTTGCATTCTGCGGGTTGATTTCAAAGGCTTCCAGACAAATAGCATTGGGAAGAATGATGATTACATTCTTACCATCGGAAAGCGTACCAACATAAGCGATATTGGTAAGATAATCACTACTTCCAATATTCTTTTTGGTAACATACTTGGTGTAAGTGTTATCCCCGGAAATATCGTCACCGGTTGCCGCTTCCATATGAAGGGCGGTAACAAGAATATCAGCGGTGATTTCAGTCATATTACCTTCAAGGTAAGCAGATTCACCGATTTTCTGACGGGAAACACCCTTGACAAGAACGGTTGCACCGTCAACTTCAACTTCCAACCACTGAATTTCATAGTGGAAGGTGATACCACCGGAAGTTGCACCAAGAACCGTACCACTCCAAGAACCAGCCGCACCACCTTCACCGGGGGTATAAACAAGGTTCTTATAGATCACGCCAGCACCAAGAATCATTTTCTTCACGGTTTCGGAAGTGATACCATGTTTCTTAAAAGAAAAAGACATTATTCTTCATTTCCTTTCCAAAAATATGTGTAAAGTGTTATTTGAATGTGTGATAATTCCGCTTCATCCGTTTGAATCGGTTGAACTCCACCATATCTAATAAAAAACAAGGTGTTATCAACCACTTCATTCAGATTTTGAAAAACAGATTTAATAGTTTCTTGCATAGTGGTAAGAACTAAATCAGCATCATTACCCCTTGACCAACCATCAATATTGAAGATACCAGCGGAATAATTATCTTCAAACCTATAATCTGTTTCTGTATATAAACCGACAAAATAGGGGTAAGTTGCTTTTGAACTCCATTCCCCGTATTCATACGGTATTCCAGCGGCTTCTAATTTCTGATTTACAAAGCCCTTTATGTTCATAGCAACCTACCCCCTTAAATTGATTTCAATACCGCTGCTAACCGGGCTTCCATTTTCCCGGAAAGGGAAGTAAAAGCCTTAAACAATGGGCGGTTAGGTGTTTTACCTCTTGTTCTATGCCATTTACCGTGTCTATCACGGTAAACCCATGGGGTTTTTCTTCCCCCTTTAAGGGCATATTCACCCGTTCCATATTCTTCCCATATAGCGTTTTGATAGTTACTCCCAATGTAAACCGTTCCTTCATCTGTACCAACATCAACCATTACTTCATAAGAACCTTTGGTTTGCCCTGTATCAGTTCGGGAATTTCGGATTGTCGCCGCTTGGATTTCTCCCCCGGCTTCTGTTAGGAAGTTCTTTACAGCGGAATTTATAGCGGTTTTAACTTTTGCGCTATTGTTAGTGTATTGAATCATGATTAATCACCCACAAACCTAAGATAGATTTCAAGGTGTTCATTCATGTTCATTGGGTTATCAATCAGAAGAATATCATACACCAACCCTTTAATTACCAATCGTGCATTTTTACTTGTGATTGATATAGTTTCTTCATCCCTTGTCACATTTGAAAGATCAGTATAATCACACAAGAAAATGTGTGTACTATCTTCAATTTTCGTGTTGAATACATTGTAATGGGAATCACCGTTAGAAAGATCAAGCCAACCATTCAAAGTAAGAACGGTAACCCAATCAGATTGACGCTTTCCAATACTATCTTTATCCCCTACAACATTAATCTGTAACAGGGCATTAAGATTACCCCCAATCCGCTTCATGGTTAAAACCTCACTTTCATGTAAGGCTTTAAGAAACCAAGCAGCGCAACGGGATAACCCATAGCAGTATTGTTAGCATCTTGGTCATAGTAAGTAACACTATGCCTTGATAGTGTTTCTGACTTGATACCAACCTTTTCACGGTTTTCAACTTCCCATTTCATCAAGTTTATTACCCCTTGAACAACATCAACCGGGTATTCAACTTTAGTGATAAGGTTAGAATCAACAGCAAACAATTCAGAATCAAGTGTAATGTAATCATTGGTAATTTCGGTGATTACATAAAGCCCATCATTCACATTTGACTGTGAAATTTGAACTGTATCACCAACCTTCAAGAAAGGGGAACTTCCAAAACATTTATCAGAAAGTGAAGCAGCTTCAAATCTGATATAGCGGTTTTGGAAGTTATTGTTGGTATATGCCCTGATTGCTAACTCTATACCTTTAGCCATGCTAACAAGTTCATCTTCTGATAGATCAGAAAAAACCGGTATAGCTTGCAAGGTTTCAATATTAACAATCATGGTTTATATCCCCCTTCTTAGGGTCAATTAGGCGCTAACACCGAACTTAGCAACCACAACTTTAGCGGCATTGGTAACCGCAACACCATAATACTTAGCGGCGGTAATATCATGACGCTGTTTCTTGGGAAACCATTCATGGTCAACCTGAGTATCCTTCTTCATGAAGATAGTAAGGGCGGGAAGTTCATCTTCCGTGTACTCGGTTTCGGCATCGTCCGGTTCAAGCTTGATAATGGGGTTCATGTAGCAAGCGTTAGCGGCGGCAACACCGGGGGTGGTAGTTGCAACAGTGGCTTTCACGTTAGTAGCAGCGGCAACCACGGAAGCAGTAGGAACAGCGCCACCCTCTTTACCGGATTTCTCGGTAATGGTGATAACACCGGCGCTATTGCTAAAGGTGTACTTTGCGGAAAGGCCGGTATCAGCGGCAAGGGCGGTTTTCACGGCGGTTGCAGCGGCGGTAACGGAAGCACCGGAAGTAGCGTCAAGGGTGGTTTCCACACCAAGCACGGTAATCTTATCACCGGAAGCAACATTACCGGCAATGGTCACGGTGTAAACACCCTGAACAGCGGTAACGGCATCCCGCTTTTCAACCTTCTTGGATTTCTTAATCCAAGCACCGGCAATCTTACCGATAGAACCGTTAACAGCAACACCGGCTTCAAACTTATCAGCGCTGATAAAGTTGCTGTCTTTCAGAAGGGTTGCT
>JAFPUA010000157.1 GCA_017413305.1 Candidatus Ruminimicrobiellum caprinum | reverse complement strand
TAAAGATCCGGAATGGTCGCATTCTGCATGGTTTGCAACTATAAAATCTATTTTATTTAAATCTATTTCTTTTTTGAGATTATCTACAAAATCGTTCCTGTGAGGAGTCCAAACAGTATCTATTAAAACTGTTTTTTCTTCCTCTATTAAATATGCGTTTTGGCTGGAACCGTTAGTTATGGAATATTCATCACCATGGAAAGTTTCCAGTTCCCAGTCCATATATCCAACCCAGCTGACATTGTTTTTTACTGTTTTTCTCATTTTTACACCTAATATTTTAAAATGGATCCCGCATCAAGTGCGAGATGACACCGCTATTCGGTATCACTTAATTTTTGCTTTTGCTGCTAAAACCAAACCTTGAAATAATGGATGCGGTTTTGTTGGTCTTGCACCGAATTCCGGATGGAACTGCACTGCTATAAAGAAAGGATGTTTCTTTATTTCAACTATTTCAGGTAAAACTCCTTTATGATAGCCTGAAACATCAAGACCTACTTTTTTGAACATATCAATATATTTGGGGTTCATTTCATATCTGTGTCTGTGTCTTTCAACTATTTTATCTGATTTATAAAGTTTGTGAGCTAAAGAACCTTTTACTAAGTCGGATTCATAATTTCCGAGCCTCATTGTTCCACCGAGATATTTAACATCTTTTTGTTCATCGAGCATTTCAATAACAGGGTAAATTGTTTTCTTATCAATTTCAGTGGTATTTGCACCTTTGAATTTTAATAAATGGCGGGCAGCTTCGATAACGCAACATTGCATACCGAGACAAATTCCCAAAAAAGGAACTTTATTTTCTCTGGCAAATTTTATTGCTGCAATTTTACCGTCTATTCCCCTCATACCAAAACCACCGGGAACAAGAATTCCGTTAAATGTTTTTAATTTCTTGATTAAGTCCTTATCTTCGGAAGAAATATATTCTACATCTACATTAACTTTTGCATCCATTGCGGAAATTTTTAAAGATTCATCAATTGATTTGTATGCATCTTTTAAATCTGCATATTTTCCGATAACGCCGATTTTTACTGTTTTGTAGTTTGTGATGTCTTGATCAACATATTTAAACCATTTGTTGCTGAATTTTATTTTGCTTTTAAGATGAAGTCTTTTTAATACTATATCGTCGACATGTTGTTTGTGGAGAGCTTCCGGAACATGATAAATTGATTTAGAAGTTCTTGCTTCAACTACTGCTTCTTTAGGAACATTACAGAATAAAGAAATTTTTCCTTTCATTGAGTCCGTAATAGGATACTGTGTTCTGCAGATTATCATATCGGGAACAATACCGACTTCTCTTAATTTGTTGACGGAATGTTGTGTAGGTTTTGTTTTTAGTTCTTTTGCTCCCTCGATATAAGGAATAAAAGTTAAGTGGATACTCATAACATCTTCTCTTTTTTGTTCCAACATAAACTGTCTTGTTGCTTCAATAAAAGGAAGACCTTCGATATCACCGATAGTTCCGCCGATTTCTATAATTGTAATATCAACTTGTTTGTCAAAGGCGGTAAATCTTCTTTTAATTTCGTTTGTTATGTGAGGAATTACCTGAACGGTTCCGCCGTTGTAATCTCCTCTTCTTTCTTTGTTTATAACTGTTTGATAAATGTGTCCTGATGTATTTGTGTTTGCTCTGGTTGTAACTATATCAAGAAATCTTTCATAAGTACCTAAATCTAAATCTGCCTCTGCTCCGTCGGCAGTAACATAAACTTCTCCGTGTTGGAAAGGGTTCATTGTTCCGGGGTCAACATTTATATAAGGATCCATTTTTATCATATTAACTTTGTAGCCGTGAAGCTGCAATAATTTACCGATACTTGCTCCGGTGATACCTTTACCTAAAGAACTTACTACTCCACCCGTCATAAAAATATACTTCATTTTCCGCTCCTTATATAAAAATCGACTGATAATTATTTTTCAAACTTATATATTATATAAATTTTTTTTAAAAAAATACAAATAAAAATTTGCTTAGCAAATTTTTAGCTGAAAGCTGAGAGCTTATAGCAGAGAGTTTAATGTATTTTTATTTAAACTATTTTTGTTTGTCGTAATAAATT
>JAFPUA010000156.1 GCA_017413305.1 Candidatus Ruminimicrobiellum caprinum | reverse complement strand
ATTGCTTCTGAATTTAGGTACAGTAATCCTGTTGTTGATGATAAAGTGCTGACTATTTTTATTTCTCAGTCCGGAGAAACTGCGGACACTTTGGCAGCGTTGCGTCTTGCAAAAGAGAAAAAATCTAAAACTATTGCAATTTGTAATGTTGTAGGGTCCAGTATCAGCAGAGAAGCTGACTATGTGTTATATACTCACTGCGGGCCGGAAATAGGCGTTGCTTCGACGAAAGCTTTTACGGGACAATTAACGGCATTGTATCTATTGGTAATGTCTATTGCAGATAAGAAAGAGACAATTTCTAAAAAGCAGCTTGCCGAATTTATTTCTGCTTTAAGAGATATTCCTACAAAAATTGCCGAAACTCTAAACCTTGCAAAAAATATTAAAGATATTGCTAAAAAATTTCATACAACTAAACAATTCATATATCTGGCCAGAAATATCAACTATCCTATCGCTCTTGAAGGGGCGTTGAAACTTAAAGAAATTTCTTATATCTATGCCGAGGGATATCCTGCCGGAGAAATGAAGCACGGTCCGATAGCTCTTATAGATGAGACAATGCCGGTAATGGTTATAGCTACCGACAGTAAAGTATATGAAAAAATTTTAAGTAATATGGAAGAAGCTAAAGCCAGAGGGGCAAAAATCATTGCGATAGCAAATAAGGATAACACGGAAATTGTAAAAAAATCCGATTATCAAATTTTTGTGCCTAAAACACAAGAATACCTTTCTCCTCTTATAAATGTGATACCTTTACAGTTTTTTGCATACTATGTTTCCGTTATGAAAGGTTGCGATGTTGATCAGCCGAGAAATCTTGCTAAATCTGTTACGGTAGAATAGTTTAAATAAGGAATAAAATGAATACAAAGACAGCAGTCATAGACTATGGAATGGGTAACTTAAGAAGCGTATCAAAAGCGCTAGAGCTTTGTGGCGCTGAGGTTGATATTATTGCGGAAGCAAATCAAGTCGAAAACTACAACGCGATAATTCTTCCCGGTGTAGGCGCTTTCGAACCGGCAATAAAGATAATAGAAAATAAAGGTTTTGACACTGCAATAAAAGAACATATCTCAAAAGGAAAAATGTTTTTGGGAATATGTCTCGGATATCAACTCTTGTTCTCGGAAAGTTACGAAGATGGTCTTCACAAAGGTTTAAATATTGTTGAGGGCAGCGTTGAAAAGTTTGTTCCTAAAGAAAATGAAAAGTTAATTATTCCTCATATGGGTTGGAACAAAATTTTTGTTTCTCAAGAAAATAAATCTGCAAAAGAAATGTATAAAAATATTAATAACGGCGAATATGTGTATTTCGTTCATTCTTATTATTGCAACCCTACCGACAAGAGCTGGTTGGCAACTACAACAAATTATTCGATAGATTTTTGTTCGTCAATTGCCCGTGACAATGTTTGGGGTTGTCAGTTCCATCCTGAGAAAAGTTCTGAGATTGGATTAAAGCTTTTAAAGAATTTTGTAAAGAAGTGTGAGGCATAAAATGGTGGCAATAAGAGTTATACCATGTTTAGATGTTAATGCCGGACGAGTAGTAAAAGGCACAAATTTCATAGATTTGCGTGATGCCGGAGATCCGGTAGAAATAGCAAAAAGATATAATGTTGAAGGTGCAGATGAGTTGGTATTTTTGGATATTACAGCCTCTTCCGATAAAAGAAATATAACTTTGGATGTAGTTAAAAAAACTGCAGAACAAGTATTTATTCCGCTTACTGTCGGTGGCGGTATAAGAACTGTAGATGACATGAGAACTCTTCTTAAAGCCGGAGCGGACAAAATATCAATTAATACTGCAGCAGTTTTAAATCCTCAATTGATTTTTGACGGTAGCAAAAAATTCGGCAACCAATGTATAGTTGTTGCAATTGACGCAAAAAGAGAACCTTCTGGCGACAAGTGGAAAGTTTACACGCACGGCGGCAGAACAAGAACTGAGTTGGATGTTATCGAATGGGCAAAAAAATGTGTTGAACTCGGTGCCGGAGAAATTCTTCTCACCAGCATGGACAGAGATGGCACCAAAGACGGCTACGACTTGGAACTGATGGAACAAATAACAAAAGTTGTCGATGTTCCGGTTATTGCATCCGGTGGTGCCGGTAAAAAAGAACATTTCGTTGATGTCTGTAAGAAAGGTGCTTCTGCAGTTCTTGCAGCATCGTTATTTCATTTCAAACAGTTAGAAATTTCCGACCTTAAAAGCTATATGCGTAAAAATCACATAGAAGTAAGATAAATTATTTTTATTAGAAGCGTAGTGAAAACTCCAAGCTGTGCTTGGAGTGCCGAATAGCCTCAGGCGTGGAACAAAAAATATACAGAAAAAGTAAGAAACAGAAAAGTAATGAAAGCTAAAAAATAAAATAATCCGCATGGAAAAACAGCGGCAATGATGAAGTGTGCCAAAAAACTAGCATAAGGAAAACACTGAGAAAAAAATAGAAAACGACGAGATCCCGCATCGAGTGCGGGATGACAGAATAGGAAATAAGTGTTTTCCGAATATCATAAAATATAACTTCGGAAAAATTATTTGAAAAGAAAGTTGTGCCGAAAAAAGAATGTAGGAAAATATCAAAAAATATCAGGACATAATAAGGGCTACGCCCGCAAAGAAAAACCACCGGCTTTGCCGGTGGTTGCTTATATTTTTCAAAAACTTTTAAATATTATTTTTTATATCATTAAGTTGTTTTTCTAAAAATTTATTTTTCTGTTCTAAAAATTCTATTCTTTCTTTCAGTAGTTTTATTTCTTTATCTTTTAAAATATTGTCATTTTTTAAATAACTAGTATTTTCTACAGATGAAAAATTTGCAGTAAATACATCTCTTATTTCTTTTTCTGATAT
>JAFPUA010000155.1 GCA_017413305.1 Candidatus Ruminimicrobiellum caprinum | reverse complement strand
GCTATTCGCTTGAAATTTTTAAAGCCGGGCTCCAACTTCGGATGATTTGCCCTTACAAGGTGGGCAAACATTCCGCGCAACTACTGCTCTTTCCTAACGACTATAGGAATACGGAAAGAGCCACGAACATGGTCGCCCTAAAATTCTCTATTCAACTGAATTTTACTCTAAAAATTTCTGCGCTCATAGACGGCTACAGGCTGCACTCGAATATTTTCCCGTTTTATTTTTTGTTTTCATTGCGAGATCGTCGAAGATGGTAACGCCTTTGTTGTTTTTAGCTGTAAGCTAAAAAAATTGCAAAGCAATTTTTTTTATGATACAATATTGCAATATGATTAAAGTAGAAAATTTGTATAAATCTTTTGATACTAAGAAAGTTTTGTGCGGTGTTAGCTTGGAAGTTAAAGACGGCGAAACTCTTGTTATCATCGGTGGTTCAGGAACAGGCAAAAGTATCTTGCTTAAAAATCTCGTCGGTCTTATTAGGCCTGACATGGGGAAAATTTTTATTGATGGCATAGATATGACGACTGCCGACAAAGATGAAATTCGTCAAGCACAGAAAAAAATAGGGTTTTTATTTCAGGAAGCGGCACTATTTGATTCTTTAACTATAGAAGAAAATATTGCTTTCGGTATGAAAAATCTTACAAATTTATCAAAAGAGGAAATGAAAAAAAGGGTTACCCTATGTTTGAATATGGTAGGCCTTAAAGATATCGAAAAGTTAAAACCGTCTGCACTAAGCGGCGGTATGAAGAAAAGAGTCGGTCTTGCAAGAGCAATTGCATATAAGCCTAAATATGTTTTCTACGATGAACCTACTACAGGGCTTGATCCGATAATGTCGGATGTTATAGGCGAACTTATAATCCACTTAAAAAAAGAACTTGGTATTACTTCTATAGTTGTTACTCATGATATGAATTCAGCTTACAAAATTGCAGACAGAATTATAATGCTATATTTAGGTAAAATAATTTTTGAGGGAACAGTTGAAAAATTAAAAGCGACTATTGCTAACCCAAAAACGACAGAAGATAAAATATTGAAACAGTTTGTTGACGGTTCAAGCGTAGGGCCGATACCGGTAGAAAAGTCGCTGAGCGACTTTTAATTAATATACAATTTTTGGAAACAAATGATTAGATTAAATATGAGATTTTTAGCGATTATATTTTTCTTAATACTTTTTACAACAGTATCTTTTGCCAAAGAAAAAACATTTACGAAAGAGGCTGTTGAAGTTGTACCGGCCAGCCAATCGCAGGATCAGGTAATAGCATATCTTACCCAAAAACTTACCAGAGAAGCCACAGAAGAAGCAGGAACATTTATAACATCGGAACTTAATATAAAAAACTATGAAATAACGAAAGACGAATTTTCCAGTTTTGCCGGAGCAATATCAAAAGTAAAAGTTGAAAACAAAGAAACCTTTACAAAAAACAACCAGCAGTATGTAAAAGTAAAATTAAATGTTACCGTTGATACGGATAATGTAAAAACATATCTTGAAAAAATAATGCAGGATAACGAATATAAGAAAGAAGCCGAAGAATTAAGGCAGAAAAACCTTGAACTTGAAAAACAGTTAAAGACAGCAACAAAAGAACAGTATGAAAAAGAACTTTCTACTCAGGTAAAACAGCAGGTTGAGCTTCAGAAGAAGCAGGAACTTGAAATAGAAAAACTTACACTTAAAGCCAAACAGGAATATGCCAAAGCGAAGGAAGAACAAGATAAAAAGACAGCAGAAAGAGAAAAAGAAATATTGGAGTTAAAAAACAAAATAGCACAGGAACAGAATAATATAAAGAAAGCCGAACTTGAAAACCAGGCAAGAATAAAGGAACTGGAAAATAAAGCAAAAAATGAATTAAAGAATTATAATGCGAAAACAAATTCTATGACCGTTCAGAAAGCAATAGAAGAAACGAAAAATTTGAGGAAGAAAATTTCTGAAATAATAACAAATTTCGAAACTTTAATAAAAACTAACAGAGATAATTTGATAAAAAGTTATGATGAACAGATAAAATTAGCTGTTAATGATTCCTCAAAAGGAATGTGGGAAACTCAGCAACAGTACAACGAAAGAATAAAAAACGGTAAAACATTAAAACAGAATCTTGAAGAGGAAAAAGCTGATAATATTTTCGAATATAATATTAAAACTTTGGACTCTATGTTTGTAACTCTTGAGCCGTTTCAAAAGAGATTGAAAGAACTTCAAAAAGGAAAATATTTTGACAAAAGCAGAAAAACTTTCGGAGTAGAGTCTTTAGGTTATGCAAATGCCGATGAAAAATATTTCCCGATAAATGTAAAATATAAAGGTGAAGAATATAGTTTAAGATATGATTTCGCTGATATCGGTATAGAAAAAGCTCAGTTGTTATACAAAACACAAAAACAGTTTGTTATGGAACCGATGTTTTCGGTAAATAACAATATGAAATCGGAGTTTGTGGGCTTTTATGGAAAACATCTGGGAACAAATGCCGAAAGAACTTGGGATTTAAGAAAAAGCAAATATAGAAATGTTCAGTTGGAAGAACTTGCAGAGATAAAAGAGATAGAAAAATATAAAGAGCTTGACGAAATATTAAAAACACTGAAACATATGTCCGAATTGGACAAGGTAAGAAGGGAAATAAATTCTTACGGAGTTAAATTTGATAATGCTTACTGGAATTCCGAGTTAGATAAAAATAAAAATTTTATGTCTCCAATTTTGACGGAACTTAAAAACGGAGATATTTTAGATAAACAAAATTATATAAATAAAGTTAAGCCGTATATTAAAAGGATAGTTGCAATTGCTGCAGGTTATGATGCTCTTGCATTAAAGGCAGACGGAACAGTTTCTTCCACAAATTATAATTCTAAAATATATGTTTTTAAAGATCTTGTTGCAATTAGTGAGGGTTATGGTACTGTTTTAGGAATAAGAAAAGATAAAACCGTCATAGCCGAGGGAGACAATAAATACGGAAAATGTAATGTTGAAAATTGGACAAATATAGTTGCCGTAGCGGCAGGAGAATCTCATACGGTCGGTCTTAAAAGCGACGGAACAGTTGTTGCGATAGGCAGCAATGAAGAAGGTCAGTGCAATGTTAAAAATTGGAAAGATATTGTTGCAATATCTGCGGGGTATTCTTCAACTATCGGAATAAAGAAAGACGGTACTTTTGTTACAGCCGGTATAGGTGATTATTATTTAAAAGAACTGACAGAACCGGAAGATACAAAAAAATTAGATGTTCAAGATCCCGATTATTTAAAAAAATGGAATAAAATCAAATATTCACATGGTTGGAAAAAAGTTGTTGCGGTTAAACATGGTTATTCGTATTTGGCAGGACTGACTAAAGAAACTCAAGTTTCTTTAGCAGAACCTTCTCTTTTATCCGATTTTACCGAGGAAGATAAAGATAAAATATATTTGGCTTACGGCGTGATTAAAATTGAAGGAAGTGGTTCTCATATTTTATGTTTGAAAGATAATGGAACCGTTATTTCTGCAGGTAAGAATGATAAAGGTCAGTGTAATACGAAAGATTGGAAAGATATTGTTGATATTGCTTGCGGATATGAGTGTAGTTTCGGTTTGAAAAAAGACGGAACGGTTGTTGTCGTAGGAAATAAAAATTTAGATACTGTAAGACATGTTGGCTTTTTGATGAAAAATTTTGATGAAAAAGGTAATATTATATAAGACGTTAAAAAGGTGGAATTGTGTCTAACGAATTTAAATTAGGTATTTTTGTTGCAGCAGGAATATTGGCGGTTCTGTTGACTATAATGCTGTTGGGGAACTACAGTTTGACTTCAAAATATGTGGTTAATGCTTATTTTGAAAATACTGCAGGTTTGCCGAAAAAGGCTAAGGTTAAAATTTCCGGTGTTGATGTAGGAAATATTAAGGATATTGTTTTGGAAAATGGCAAAGCAAAAGTTGTTCTTGTTATCGACAGGAAAATAAAACTTTATTCTGATGCAACTGCAAAGATAGTTTCTATGGGTATCATTGGAACAAAATATATTGATATTCATCCGGGAACCGCAATAGGCAACCCTGTAAAACATGGCGAAACAATACAGTCTCTTGGTGGCGAATCTCTTGAAGAAATTATCGGTAATGCCGTTAAGAAGCTTGATGCTGTTTTAAATAGTGCAAAGAAAGGTTTGAATGACGATTTCTTTCAGAATTTATATGATACGGTTGAGAATCTGAAAAAAGTAAGTCAGACTATAGAGGATAAGAGAGGCGAAATTGACGAGATAATAGATAATTTCAAAAATTTCTCTAAAGATATGTATGAGATATCAAGTCAAAACAAACAGGATATTAGAGATATTGTCAAAAAACTTGATGAAATTGTTAATAAGATTAATAGTGGTGACGGAACTCTTTCGAGACTTATCAATGACAAAGAAATGTCAGAAGGAATTAAAGATACAGTTAACGGATTACAATCTTTTGTCGGAAAAACTAAAAAACTTGGAATCGATTGGGAATATATGGGTAGATTCGATATCCGTAACAGTAAGTTCCGCAACGATTTCGGTATCAGGTTCAGACCTACCGATCATAAGTTCTATTATGTTGGTATCTCCAATATAGGTAATTATACAAATGAAGATGATGAGTTTGAAAGAAATAATCTTAACAAGATTGATGCATTGCTGGGCTTTAGATCCGAAAACTTGGAAGCTTACGGCGGTGTTATGAGGAGTAAGGGTGGTATAGGTGTAGGCTGGTCACCTTTTGATAAAATCTATGGTAGCAGCAGAAAATTATACATTAATGCGGAAGCAATATTTAGAACGGAAACCGCTAAGAAAGATGATAAAGATAGAGATAAACCGAATGTTATTATCGGGGCAAGACTTGGTGTATTCCACTGGTTGTATGTTGGTGTTCAGGTAGAAGATATGCTGACAAAAACAAACTTTATGCCGTACATTAAATTGAAGATTACCGACGAAGATTTGGCATCCATGTTTGGTGTGGCAGGCATAGCCGCCACAAGCAGTAAATAAAATTTTTTAATAATATATAAAAATGGTTACTAAAAATAAGAAATCTAAAACAATTTTTATATGCAGTAATTGCGGACATGAATCTCCCAAATGGTTAGGGAAATGTCCCGGCTGTTATAAGTGGAATACTTTTGTTGAACAAATAGATGACAGAGATAAACCTATATCTGCAAAAGCTACAGGCCAGTTGACGGGCTTTTCATCGGGAACATTCGCACTTAATGATGTAACAGTCAAAAGTTTTCAGAGAATAAAAACAGGTATTTCCGAATTT
>JAFPUA010000154.1 GCA_017413305.1 Candidatus Ruminimicrobiellum caprinum | reverse complement strand
TATATTTTCAAACATTTCTTTCTAGTTTACGGCAACCTTTTTAAAATTGTAATTTTTAGTATAAACCCTAAAAGCAGTACCCAAAATGCAGGTATCAAAAATTTCATAAACTGTTCATTGTAATTAACTGACTTTGTATGTTCAACTGTAGTTTTCTCTAGTTTATCAATACTTGAAAAAGCTTGATACAAATCTTTAGATGTTCTTGCTGCAAAATATTCTCCATCGGTAATTTTGGCAATTTCCATAAGTAATGCTTCATCAAAGTTTCCTTGAGCAGGAACTTTTCTTTTTCCAAAAAACATATCATCTACTTCATAATAATCATCTGTGCTTCCGATACCAACAGTATAAACTTTTATATTATTATCTCTTGCAAGTTGTGCCGCAGTTATAGGCGTAATTTCGCCGGCATTGTTTGCCCCATCGGTAAGGAGAACAACAACTTTACTTTTACTTTCTACTTTTGAAAGTCTGTTTACTGCAGTTGCCAACGCACTTCCTATAGCAGTTCCGTCAGCCTTAGTTATGGATGTATTAATTAAATCAACGAAATTTATAAGAGCATCTTTGTCAAGAGTCAGAGGACACTGTGTAAACGCTATAGAGCTGAATACTACTATTCCTATTCTGTCGTTTGCTCTTTTTAATATAAATTCTTTAGCTCTATCTTTTGCATTTTGTATTCTTGATACATTTACCGTCGGATCAATTGCAAGCATACTTGTGGATGTATCCATAACAAGCATTATATCAATTCCTTCGGCATTAAATGTTTCATATTTTGACGAGCTTTGTGGACGGGCAAGAGAAAAAATAACAAGACAAATTCCTACAAGTATCAAAATGTCCGGAATACGCAACAGTTTTGTTCTGGTTCCTGTTTTATTGCCAAAAAAAGATAACGATGAAAATTTTATAAAAGTTTTGGAATAAAACTTTTCTTTTAAGAAGTATAAAATCAAAACTATTGGTATTAAAGATAATATGTATATGTATAAAAATCTCATAACTTTTCAACAAACTCTTTTGCTGTATCAAAATCTTTCTTTGTTTCCTCATCTGAAGGAACAAGTTTCGCAAATTTTACAAAATCACAATTTTGCAAATATACTTTCAATGCTCTATTATATTCCGGAGCTATTTTATCTTTTAACATTTGATACAATTCTGTTGTTGTTTTCTCCATGGTATCTACGGAATAAGTTCTTTTTAAATAAAATCTGATAATATCCGACAACCTATCATAATATTCTTTTATTAGTCCTTTAGATATTAAATCTTCGGCTATCAATTCTTCAAACTGTTTTAAAGCATATTCTTTAGGCGGGATAGCCTGTATTATTTCTTCTTGAGTCGGTTTTCTGTTTTTCTTTTTAATAAATTTATAAACAAAATATCCTGCCAAAATTAAAATAATTAATGCTATAAGAAAAGGAATATACCATAAAATTCCATGATGAAATTTTATTATACCTTTTATTCCTGCAATATCTTGAGGGGGATTTTTAGGGTCAATAACAGAATTAACCTCAATAGGGATAGCTTTTGTCTTAATGAATTTTTGTTGATTTTCATAAGTATAAGGAATTTCTACGGAAAGGAGTTCTACTTTGCCGGCCTTATATGTAGATAATATAAAATCAACAGATTTATCGGCAGCAACTGCTACATCAACCAATTCGAAATCTCCGAAATTCAGTTCGGCAAGTTTTGTTTTATCAATGGAATCTACTGTTAAGCCTTCAGCTTTTATGTTTAGTGTCACTTTATCACCAACGGTAAAATCTTTTTCCGGAGTTAAAGTTTGTTCAAAAGCATAAAGGTTTACAACACTTAAAAATATGAATATAAGTACTGATATTTTTTTTCTTATAAAAAACATTTTATGTTTCTAAATTATTTTTTTGCTTTGGATATTTCGTCTTCTTCCAAATTAAATTCTCTGCTGAGAACCTGTTTGTAAACAAGTTCATTAAATTTTATTTCAGCATCTTTATTGCCTTGTTTTTTCGCTTTACTAAGCCACTCTTTTGCTTTTTCGGAATCTTTATCTACACCTTGTCCGTTTTCATACATGCATC
>JAFPUA010000153.1 GCA_017413305.1 Candidatus Ruminimicrobiellum caprinum | reverse complement strand
AGTTTTAAACAAAGTAAGACCTTCTCTTCTTGCGGATGGAGGAAATGTTGAGTTGGTTGATGTTACGCCTGACAATGTTGTTCAGGTAAAATTAGTTGGTCATTGTGCAGGATGCCCTATGGCAACTATGACATTACAGATGGGAATAAAAAAAGCAATTATGGAAGAACTTCCTGAAATTAAGGATGTTGTTGCTCTTTAAAAATGAGAATTGGTATTTTATCTGATACACATAACAATACGGGTAAAATATTGAAAGCTATAGAATTTTTTAATCTCCGACAGGCAGAGTTTGTTCTGCATGCCGGAGATTTTTCCTATCCTGAGGTTGCAAAATATTTTGAAATGTTACAGTGCCCGTTTATGGCTGTGTTTGGAAATAATGATTTTGATGTGTACGAATTTCAAAAAATTATAGGAAAGTTTGGTAGTATATATGAGCCACCTTATGAATTTGTACTTGATGGAAAAAATTTTTTAATGACGCATCATCTATATACCCCATTTAAAAAATATGATTACATAATTTGTGGGCATACACACAGACCGTCAATATTAAAAACTTCTAACGGCTTAATTATAAATCCCGGAGAAGTTGCAGGAAGACGATACGGCAGAAGTACCGTAGCAACTTTAGATACAGAAAAAAATCATGCAGAAATTTTTGATTTAGATTGAAAGTATATTATGAAACAAAAAAATCCATTTTTGTCTACCAGTTTATCAAGCTTGTTATTTAAATTTTCAGCACCTGCGGTTGCCGGCATGATAGCTAATGCTTTATATAATATAATTGCAAGACTTCTCGTCGGAAACGAGGTTGGGCATTTGGGAATTGCAGGAATAACCGTAACATTTCCTATAACTATTATTTTTATGGCTTTCAGTGCTTTTATCGGTGTGGGGGGAAATGCTCTTTTTTCGATAGCGTTGGGAAAGAAAAAATATGGCGAAGCCGAAAATATTATGGGAAACACTATTATACTTCTTGTTTCTGTTTCTATAGCAATTGCAATTTTTACATATTTATTTTTAGACGAGCTTTTGATACTGTTTGGTGCCAGCGAAAATGTTTTGCCTTATGCCAAAGAATATATGGATGTCGCGGTAATAGGGTTTACTCTCTGGTCGATAGGTGCCGGTATGAATCATTTTATCAGGTCAAGTGGTCATCCTAAAATTGCTCTTATGACACAGATCATAGGAAATGTAGTTAATGTTATTGTGGGCCCTTTATTTATTTATATTCTTCATTGGGGAATGACCGGAGCAGCACTTGCCGGTATATTTGGACAGGTATCAAGTTTTATATGGATATTTTTATTTTTCTTTGGTAAAAAGAGTACTTATAAAATCAAAGTAAAATATTTTGTTTTGAAATTAAATATAATATTTGCAGCTTTTGCAATAGGAGTATCACAACTTGTTTTCCAGTTATCGTCGTGTTTTTTGAATTTAATTTTAAATCGGTCTTTAGTTTATTATGGGGGCGATACTGCACTTGCGGCAATAGGTATAGTTATGGCGGTAAATTCTTTGATATTGTTTACTGTGTTCGGAATTTCACAGGGTACGCAGCCTTTGGTAGGTTACAATTATGGCGCAAGGCATTTCTCTACGGCAATACAGACAACAAAAATGGCTATAAGATGGAGCAGCATTATTTTGATAATAGGTTTTTTTATCACCGAAATATTTGCTGTTCCTATAGTAAAACTTTTTAATTCTACCGATGAAAATTTAATAGCAATGGCTGCAAGAGGTTTAAGGTTTGTAAACTTTATGCTGCCGGTAATTTCTTTCCATATATTTGGAAGTACATATTTCCAAGCTATAAACAAGCCGGTTCAAGCTACTTTTTTAAGCCTTGCCAGACAGGTTTTGTTATTGATTCCTTTTGTTTTAATTTTGCCTCTTTTCTTCGGATTGGACGGTGTATTTTTGGCAACTACATTTGCCGATTTTTTTGCCTGCTTAATTTCCGCAATATTACTTTACCACTATTTCCATAAGTACAACCAGAAATTGTTCTAAAACAGATGTCTATTTTCTTGTTTTTATAATTTTTTTATGATATAATATCTTGGTATAAAAATAAAAATTTGTTGTAAAGGAGAATATCTTGAAAAACACATCTAAGAAAGGATTTTCTTTAGTTGAGCTTATTACCATCGTTATTATCGTCGGTATTTTGTCTATTGTAGGACAGGTTGTTTTTAAAAGTTATATAAAACAGGCCGTTATTACGGAAGGCCGTGCATTGATGTCGACCATTCTCACATCACAGAAGACATATTATGTTGAATATTTAATGTTCTATAAAGCATCTAATTTGGCAAATGATACAACATATACCACTATTGATGAAGTTTTAGGTATTGATGCAAGAAGCAATAAATATTTCTCATTGTTTAATCCTGGAGGAAGTTCTCCAGATATCGCAACAAAATTTACAGCATTTGCCCCTATGCCGGAGAAGGCATATCATGACGGTGCATCCATATTGAGAATGGAATTTAGTGTTACAGGCGGATATAACAAAGTTAATGATAAAAAATACGAACAGATAGGTTAGTTGTTTAATTTATGAATAAAGTTAATAAAGTTCAAATTACCAAAAATATTGTCTTAGCAAATAATATCCCTCTTAGCGTTATAGCCGGGCCGTGTGTTATCGAGAGCAGAAAATCGGCTTTTGATTTGGCAAAAAAATTAAAAGATATTTGCTTAAAAGAAAAAATAAAATTTATTTTTAAAGCATCTTATGACAAGGCTAATAGATCTTCCATAGATTCTTACAGAGGTCCCGGGATAGATAAAGGCCTTGAGATTTTAGCGGAAATAAAAGAAGCTTTAAAAGTTCCTGTGCTTACTGATGTTCATTGTGCTAAAGATGTTGAAAAAGTTGCTAAGGTCGTTGATATTATACAGATACCGGCTTTTTTGTGCAGACAGACTGATTTAGTTGTTGAATGCGCCAAAAGCGGTATTCCGGTAAATGTTAAGAAAGGTCAATTCTTAGCACCGGAAGATATGGTTCAGGTTGTAAATAAAATAAAAAAGTTCAATAATAAAATTTCTCTTACGGAAAGAGGCGCAAGTTTTGGTTATAGAAACCTTGTTGTGGATTATAGATCTGTTGAAATAATGAAACAGTTTGGATATCCTGTAATTTTTGATGCTACGCACAGCGTGCAGCGTCCCGGAGGGTTGGGAACAAAAAGCGGTGGAGACAGACAATATGTTCTTCCTCTTGCCAAAGCAGCTGCGGCTGTAGGTATTGCAGCACTTTTTATTGAAGTTCATCAAAATCCGGATAAAGCTCTTTCTGACGGAGCAAACAGCGTTGATTTAAAAATGTTTAAAACAATGCTTAATCAAACCGTGAAAATAGATAAGCTTGTTAAAGGTTTCTAAACAATGATAAAAAAAGATAAAAATCAAGAAAAACAAAATACATGGATGCCTTCGTTGGCGTGGTTATTGAAAGTGTTGGCAATAATATACATCGTTATAATTATTGCTTTTTTTTCTTTAAATTTTTTATTAAAGCCGTATATGAGAGATATACCTAAAGAAATTACACCGTGGCTTTATAACAGCAATGTATAATTTACAATTTACGGCGGAAAAAGTATGAACAAATATTCAAAAAATTTATTAACTTCAGCTTCAAAAATAAAGTTGATAGCAACCGATATCGATGGCGTGTTAACCGCCGGAGAAATAATTATACTTGAAAGCGGCGAAGAAATAAAAGTTTGGAATGTTAGAGACAGACAAGGATTAACTCTTCTGAGAAAAAATCTTCCCGAAATAAAAATAGCTTGGATTACCGGTCGTAAATCTAAGCAAGTTGAGTTAAGAGCAAAAGAACAGAAAATAGATTTTCTTGTTCAGGAATGTAAAAATAAAGTAACAACTCTTATTAATATAGCTAATAAGCTTGACATAAGTCTTTCCGAGATTGCATATATCGGTGATGATGTTATAGATTTAGGAGCTTTGAAAAAATCAGGCCTTTCTGTATGCCCCAAAGATGCTGTTTTTGAGGCTAAAAAGATTTCTAAGTATGTTTCCCAATATAATGGGGGAAAAGGCGTTTTTAGAGAGGTTTGTGAGCTTATATTGAAGTCCAGAAAAATGTGGGATGATATAATAAAGAAACAGTTATGAAGAAATATATAAGAAAGTGTTATTTTTATGCAGCTTGGTTGTTTTCAAAACTTGTATTAATTTTACCTTATAAGTTTTCTGTTAAAGTTTTAGCTGTTTGTATAGGCAAGCTTGCATATTATCTTATTGCCGATGCCAGAAATAAAGCAAAAAAGCATTTAACAATGTGTTTTCCCGAAAAAAGCAAAAAAGAAATTGCCGATATCGTGAAAACAATTTTTGTTTATGAGGCAAAAAATTTTTTTGAAATGTTGAATTTTCCTAAAATGAGCAATAAATTTTTTGATTCAATTGCTTTTTTCGAGGATAGTCAAAAAGATATTTATAACAGAATGTTGGCCAGAAAAAAAGGTCTTTTAGTTTTGAGTGCTCATTGCGGTAATTGGGAAATATTGGCAGCTGGTGTAGCAAAGCATTTTCCGGTAAATGTTATCGCTAAAAAGATTTATATTGATGAACTCAATGATATGTTGGTTAAATACAGAAATATAATGAATGTAAAAGTTATCTTAAGAAACGAGCTTTCTTCGGCTAGAAAGATGATTAAAGCTTTAAGAAATAATGAAATTATCGCTATGCTTATTGATCAAGATACTTCTGTACAAAGTGTTTTTGTGGATTTCTTTGGATATCCGGCATCTACACCTTTAGGTTTGGCATCCTTAGCTTTAAAAACCGGAACGCCTGTTGTTTTGAGTGTTGACAAAAGACTTCCAGAGGATAAACATCAGTTTATAATAAGTGATGAGATTGTTCCTCCTGAAAGTACAGGTGATTTTGATACCGATGTGAAAAATTTTACCGCAAAACTTACAAAATATCTTGAAAATTTTATAAGAGAAAATCCAGAACAGTGGGTGTGGTTTCATGAGAGATGGAAAACTAAACAGAAATAAAAATAAAATTTTATTTTGTTTTTTATTTTTAGTGTGTTCTTTTATGTTGATATCTTGCGATGTTAATGAAAATATCGATGATACGGCATCTGCAGCTAAAAATGAACAGACTATAGAAAAGTTTGTTATAACAGAAACTAAAGACGGAAAAATAAAAACAATTCTTGAGTCTGATTTCGCCGTAATAAATGATGACGAGAAAATAGCAGTTTTAACTGAGCCTAAAGTAAAATTTTATGAAGACGGAAAATATCAATCTTATCTTGTTGCAGACAAAGGTGAAGTTGATATGAATACGAATAATATAAAAGCTCTTGGGAACTGTGTTGTAGATACTGTTAACGGGGAACATTTGGAAACTACCGATGTTACATATGATGCTAACACAAAAATGATTTTTTCTGATAGCGATATAAAAATAACAAGAGATAACGATGTTATTTACGGTAAAGGTTTTGAGTCCGATACGGATTTGCAAAATATAGTTATAAAACAAGAAAGGATTATAATAGATTAAGTGAGTAAAAATTTTTTTTTAATATTATTGTTTTTGTCATCAATTCTTTTTGTTTCTTTTAATTTGTTTGCTGCAGAAAAGAAAGAGAAAACGGAAATTACCGGAGATAAAATGGTAATAAAAAATAAAGGTAAAGTCTCCGTATTTAAAGGAAATGCTAAAGTTGTAAGAGGTAATTATAAAATTCTTGCTGATGAAATGAAATATTTTAAAGATACGGATGATATAGACGCTAAAGGGAATATAAGATTTTTTGTAAAAAATGACGACGGTAGTTCAATAAAAGCCAAATCTTCAAAGGCAAAATATAATACTAAAAAAATGAACGGTATGATGTGGGGAGGAAAACCCAGGGTAGAATATTTTGTTAAAGGCTCTACCGATACTGTTGTTCTTTATATGAATAAGCTGTATTTAAGAGATAATTTTGAGTCGGCAAAAGCTGTAGGAAATGTAAGAATTATTTCGTCCTCAGGTACGATACATTCGGATAATGCTGTTTTGAATAAAGATAGTAAATCTTTGTTTATGAAAAAAGACAAAAAGAAACCTCAGGTTAACGCATGGCAAAAAGGGAAAAAAGCTAATTTTAAAGCCGATGAAATATCTCTTTTGTATAATGAAAAAATTGTTAAAATGGACAAAAATGTCGAGGGAAAAATAATTTTTGATAATTTAGAGGTAGAAAAATGATATTATCTGCTAAATCTTTATATAAGAAGTATAAACACAGAATGGTTGTAAATTCTATAAGTATACAGGTTTCCCAAGGAGAAATTGTCGGACTTTTAGGCCCTAACGGTGCCGGTAAGACAACTACATTTTATATGACGGTAGGCTTAATAGAACCGTATGACGGGAATGTTTATTTGGACAATAAAGATATAACGAAAGCTCCAATGTATGAAAGAGCAAGAGCGGGGATAGGATATCTTCCCCAAGAAAGTTCCATCTTTAGAGGTCTTACCGTAGAAGATAATTTAATGGCAATAGCACAGATGTTGCCTATATCAAAAAAACAACAAAAGAAAAGGTAGATGCTCTTCTTGAAGATTTTGGTTTAACGCGTCTTAGAAAACAACTCAGTACCACTT
>JAFPUA010000152.1 GCA_017413305.1 Candidatus Ruminimicrobiellum caprinum | reverse complement strand
TCAATGTCGGCATCTTGTTTCTTATAAGGTTCAACTTTAATTTCTTTTTTCAAAAATTTTGTTACTTCTTCTAAATTTTTAAAAGGATAAACTTCTATATTTCCTGCAACAGCAGCTTCATTTTTATTTTTTTCGGGAACTATAATTTTTGTTATGCCAAACTTATGCAGACTTAATGCTATGGGAAGAATTCCTTTAACAGGTCTTAATTTTCCGTCTAAAGAAAGTTCTCCTACAGCACAAATGTCCGTAAGACTATTTTTTTCAAGAGATTTGCTGCATGCAAGTATTCCCAAAGCTATAGGCAGGTCAAAAGTACTTCCTTCTTTTTTTATATCTGCAGGAGCAAGATTGGCAGTAATTTTTTTAGTCGGGAAATCAAAACCGGAGTTTCTTATTGCGGAAAAAACTCTGTCTTTTGCTTCTTTAACCGAAGTATCCGGTAAACCTACTATTGAAAAATTCGGCATCCCGGAAGATATATCTATTTCTACATCAATCAAACAAGCATCTATTCCCTGTACCGCCGCAGAACGGATAAACGAAATCATATATTAAATCCTTTATTGTTTACTTATACTTATTATATATAAAATAGAAAATTTTGAAAAGAAATTTTTTAATAGTTTATTTTTTTCTAAATATGGCGGTGGTTTCTTTAATTTCTTTAATTCTGTCTCTGAAAAGTGCTGCAGTTTCAAAGTCCAAAATGTCAGCAGCTTCCTTCATTGCTGTTCAAGCGATTTTAAAGTTTCATTAATATTCTTTTTTGTTATAAAAGTTGTATTAATGTCTTCCGAAAGAATAGTCAATTTTTCATCTTTAACTTTTGCCTGAAACTCTTCCAAATCGGCAATAGCCTTAATAATAGTTCTTGGTTTTATTTTATGTATTTTGTTATATTCCAATTGTTTATTTCTTCTTCTTTGCATTTCTGCCAAAGCGCGTTCCATGGAACCTGTAATTTTATCTGCATAGAAAATAACTTTCCCGTCGACATTTCTTGCTGCTCGTCCGCAAGTTTGTATCAATGTTTGCTCCGACCTCAAAAAACCTTCTTTGTCGGCATCAAGAATTACCACCAGAGAAACTTCCGGCAAATCAAGACCTTCCCTTAACAGGTTTATACCTACAAGGATATCAAACTTACCCAATCTCAAATCTCTTATTATTTCTATTCTTTTTAATGCATCAATTTCGGAGTGCATATATTCTACAAGAAAACCTTGTTCTTTCAAATATGCCGTTAAATCTTCCGACATTCTTTTTGTTAAAGTTGTAACAAGAACTCTCTGTTTTTTAGCGATAACCTTTTTTATCTCTTTTATCATATCTTGTATTTGTCCGTCTATCGGACGGATAATAATTTCAGGATCAACAAGCCCTGTCGGGCGAATAACAAGCTCAACAATATTATTTTTTGATTTTTTTAATTCATACGGTCCGGGAGTAGCTGAAACCATAACACTTTTTTTAATTATCTTTTCAAACTCGTCAAATTTTAAAGGTCTGTTATCAAGCGCCGACGGTAAACGAAAACCGAAATTGATAAGAGTCTGCTTTCTGCTTCTGTCACCCTCATACATCCCTCTAATTTGCGGAAGAGTTATATGCGATTCGTCTGCAATTAAGAGAAAATCCGAAGTTTTTTCACTTGCAAGAAAATAATCTATTAATGTCTGCGGTCTGGAACCTGCGGGGCGTAAAGATAAATGACGAGAATAATTTTCTACGCCGTGACATACGCCTGTTTCTCTCAACATCTCCATATCGTACTTTGTTCTCTGCAAAAGGCGTTGAGCTTCCAGCATTTTACCTTCGGATTTCAGCGAGACAACTCTCTCATTTAACTCTGCTTCTATATTCGCGAGAGCCAATCTCATTTTGTCACCGCTTGTAACAAAATGTTTGGCAGGATAAATATAACAAACTTCTTTCTTATTCAAAATATTTCCCGTAAGCGGGTCAAATTCTTTTATACTGTCTATTTCATCGCCAAAAAATTCCACCTTTATTGCTGTTTCCAAATATGCAGGAAATATTTCCACAGTATCGCCTTTTACCCTAAACTTTCCTCTTAAAAACTCTATTTCGTTTCTTTCATAATGTACGGCAATAAGCTGTTTTAATAAAATATCTATTTTAATTTTTTGTCCGACGGAAATTTTAACACACATATTTTGGTAATCTTCCGGAGCACCCAGATTGTAAATACTTGATACAGATGCTACTACTATAACATCATTTCTTTCCAATATTGATGTTGTAGCTTTCAATCTTAATCTGTCTATATGGTCGTTAATGGAAGAATCTTTCTCTATGTATGTATCCGTTGCAGGGATATAAGCTTCCGGCTGGTAATAGTCGTAGTATGAAATAAAATATTCTACCGCGTTATTAGGGAAAAAAGCTTTAAATTCCGAATATAATTGTGCAGCTAAAATTTTGTTCGGGGAAATAATCAGTGCCGGTTTTTGTAACTTTTCTATCAAGTTTGCCATTACAAAAGTTTTGCCTGAACCGGTAACACCGAGAAGAACCTGAAAGTTTTTCCCGTCGATAATATTTTTATACAGAGCATCTATTGCCTGCGGCTGTTCGCCTGCCGGTTTGAAGTTGGAAACTAATTTAAACTTATTCATAATTTTATTTTAGCAAATTCAGAAAGAAATATAAATAAAAAAACAGGCGGGATTTTCCTCGCCTGTTTTTAAGTGCCTAACTCTTTTATTTAAACAAATTTTTAAGGGTTGACTTTGTGCTTGTTCCTAAATCTTCAGAACTGCTGGAAACGGAAGAACCGCTAGCAGACAATGAACTTTTTACGGAAGAAACAGTTGTTTTTGCCTTATCTAAAAGAGCTGTTATCTGCTGTCCGTATTTTGTGTTATTCTTTGCATAATCCCACGCCGTCTTTCCTAAAGAGTCTTTCAAACTTGTGTTTGCTCCGGAACTTAAAAGCGTACTGACTATTCCTACGGAAGCACTTGATGTGTTGGAACATGCTGCCATAAGAGCAGACAAACCGTTAGAGTTTGTTTCATTAACATCAGCTCCGCCTGAGATAGCTTTTTTTACGGATGCTACGGTTGTTGCCGTTTGGCAAATATCAACCAAAGATACTGCATAAACATTTGAAACCATCACCATCGTTAACAACACTACTGCTGCAAATACTACTTTTTTCATAACTTCTCCTTATAAAATATTTTTAGTTATTATACTACTTTTATCAAAAAAAATAAATTCTATTTAAGAGAATTCCTTACTCCCAGCAAAGCGGAAACAGACTTTCTTGGAATCATCTGATAAGATGAAGAAAGAATAACTCCAGTTTTTTCTGCTCCGAGCCAATGCAAAAATGCAGGCTGATTTTTCAGACCCCAATCTCCGTATCCCGGCGAAAACCTGAAAGTTGTTTCTCCGTATTTCTGTTTTACATCGTTACAGATACTTTCCACCACATCTTCTACTGCAACAGAACCTATAGAGTCTAAAACAAATGCCTGTAAAATATCTTTTTTCTCTAACAAATCTGCAATTTTGGTATCTATCGGCAAACCCACTGTAGCAACAAGTCCGCATACGGTATCATATCCATCCAAAAGTTTAAAAATATCTTTACTGAGTATTGCGAAATCATCAAGATATATTACATCGCCGACTATATTTTTCTTTGCAAAAGATACGGCATATTTCGGTTGCAAAATTTTTTCGGCAAGAGAAATTGTTTCCAAAATAAGACCTTTCATCTTATCGTCAATTTTTGTTAAATATTTATTCGCTCCCATACGAACTAAAACATCATCATAATTAATTTTCATAATTTAACCTTTGTAAGATTTTGTTATAACAAATGTTTTTTTACCTTTTTTAATTTCAGTTGTCATCTTTTCGGTATAAACAACATTTTTAAATGCGTCCATATATTTTATGTTGAATGTGTGTGTTCCTTCAGGTATATAAATTCTTGCCATATTTATTTTTTCCGGGAGAGTCCGCCAAGAGCGTTTATCGGCTTTCTCCAACATAGAATTTGCAATATTTAATGTGGCCTGTGTCAAAACACTTGCCCAACCTCCGGATTTGTTGTTGTCCTGTTGACGAACTTGGTCTACAACAACTTTTGCAAGAACATATCTTCCGACGGCTCTTGCAATAGTTTTAGAATATATTGCTAAATTCTCTCTCTGTAAAGCACTTGTCATTAAAGTGCCCATATCTGCAGTAGCGAAACTAAAGTATTCTTTCTGTAAAGAAGTTTTTTCTTGTTCATCAATTTCTTCTATGGAAAAAGATGATATTTTATTATTGTATTTCTCATATTTTGGGAAAGCCACTTTTATATAGTCGCTGGAAAATCCCGCAGCTACGGCAGAACGAACTTTGCCGACATCGTCCTGTTCTTTAGATGTAACACTTTCGGCATTGAAATAAATCCAAGCTTTTGAAAAAGCTATCTCTATAACACTATCCACTTTTTTAGGCGATAAACCGTTATAGTTTATTACAATCAATTCGCCGCAGTTGCCTGCAGGCTTTTCTCTATTGATAAACAAAAAAGAAAATTTATTTTTAAGTTCAGCTGCTTCTGCAGAAAAACCCAAATAATCATATAAATCAAATAATCTATAAATTAAATCTTTTGGAGCAGAAAGGCTGTAACCGATATTTTTTTTCTCTTTTTTCTCATGATATGCATCTTGTGTCTGCACATATATGCCTGTATCATAATTTTTCAATGCGCTTTTATACGATATTAATGCATCGTTATAATAACCTGCATTTTCATAAATAATACCCATAAAATATTTTACAAAAGGATCGTCGTTATAAAAAGCCTTCCCAAAACTATCGGCATTAATTTTTTTAAACAGATTATCTACCTGTCTTGCTTCAACTACGGCTTCGTTGTTTTGCCCTTGCAAAACATAATTTAATGCACAGATAACATTAGTATAAGAAATTTCATAAGGATGACCGTAATAAGGAATAACATTATCGTTAGCAAACAAAGAAAATGTTCCGGCAGAAATACTCTTTGTATAATTTTGGTCATAAATGCGTTTTGCCTGTTCGAAAGCACTGTTGCTTTGCTCGTAGTTTC
>JAFPUA010000151.1 GCA_017413305.1 Candidatus Ruminimicrobiellum caprinum | reverse complement strand
TCAAATATTCTGAAATCGCTTCCTCTAAAACCGTAAATAGCCTGTTTTTTATCTCCTACATAAAAAAATGACCCGTTTTGAGAAAGATTTTCTTCTACTATTAATTTTAAAGTCTCCCATTGAACGATATTTGTATCCTGAAACTCGTCAACAAGAAAATCTTTGAAATTATTCGACAATCTATAATAAATTTCCGGCAATAACGAACTCTGAAATATTTTTAATATTTTTCTGTTGATGTCCTGTAAAAACAATACGGAATCTTTTTGTGATCTTTTGTCAAACTCGTCAACAATATAGTTAAAAACTTGTAAATAAGTGTCATAATATCTAAAAGCTCTGTATTCGAAAAACTCTTTCATCACTTTTTTTGCTTTTTCAAATAACTCGTCAAGTTCGGCACTTTTTGGCTTTTTTGCTGTATATGGAAGAGTTTCTTTTTGAAAAAACGACGATAAGTTTCTTACCGGCTGAAACAAATATTTGGCATTTGTTCTCACTTTTTCTTCTATTACTGTTTTAAATCTTTCATTCAATCCGGCAAACTCTTTTATTTTTGTCATTTGCATACAGAGATTATTAAATTTTGCAGAAAGTATTTTTAATACTTTTAAATATTGATTCTGTTCATCAAAAGAAATTTTATACATTGACATATCTTTACTATAAAATTCCTTAAACTTGTTCAATATAAAACCTTTTATATTCCAACTGTTCGTACTGTCTAAAACAAATTGATCAAAAAATCTGTTTAAAATATCTTCCACATCTTTATTTACAGACACTTCATTTAAAAAAGCGTCTGTTGCATAATCTATATATTCGTCATA
Organism: Candidatus Ruminimicrobiellum caprinum; assembly: GCA_017413305.1. Lineage (GTDB taxonomy): Bacteria > Elusimicrobiota > Endomicrobiia > Endomicrobiales > Endomicrobiaceae > Ruminimicrobiellum > Ruminimicrobiellum caprinum. Next base: position 1,745 of record JAFPUA010000151.1, on the reverse strand, counting down.
AGAATCCAATATTTTATAATTCGGAGAAATACCCAGTTTTAACGCACAGGCTTTTATTATTAAATTAATAAAACTGTCCGTTGTTCTAACATTAAACTTATCATAGTTTTTGATTAGATTGTTTATTGCAATAACAGCATTTTGTGAAATTTTGTTTTTGGATAGATTTATGTCTTCGGTTAGATTTTTACAATCATAATTTAAAGCTATCTTTTTTAAACTGTCGATTATTCTTTCTTTCATCTCACAGGTAGCTTTATTTGTAAATGTCAATGCTAAAATATTTTGCAGAGGAACAACTGCCTGCTTATCAACATCAAAATTAAGCAATAGAGAAATATAACGCTTTGTAAGATTATGAGTTTTCCCTGAACCGGCAGAAGCCTCAAGGGCGATAAAGTTAGATTTCATTCTAATAGCCTTCTCTTGCTATTTCTCTGTTGATATCTCTTTTCTTCAAATCTTCTTTTTTATCGTAGGTAGTTTTACCTTTTGCAAGGCCAATAAGAGCTTTAATTTTACCGTATTTAGAAATATAAATTTCTAAAGGAACAACAGTCAAGCCCTTTTCTCTCGATTTGGAATAGATTTTTATAATTTCATTTTTATGCAGAAGAAGCTTTCTTAATCTTTTAGCCTGATAATCTTGAATATGAGATGATATCTGCACATAAGGTGCTATATAAACATTTTCAAGAAATGCTTCATTATTATTGAATCGAACAAGAGAGTCAACAAGGCTTACATTATGCTGTCTTAAAGATTTCACTTCATATCCTGAAAGGACAATTCCAGCTTCATACTCTTCAAGAATATGATAGTTGTGAAAAGCCTTTCTGTTAGTAACCAAAATATTTTTTTCGTTATTCTTTTTAGCCAAGATATTCTCTCAATGATTTACATCTGCTAGGGTGTCTTAACTTCCGTATAGCTTTAGCCTCTATCTGTCTTACTCTTTCTCTGGTAACACCAAATTTCTTACCAACTTCTTCAAGCGTAGAAGGATAACCTATACCTATACCATATCTTAATCTAATAATTTCGGATTCTCTCTGTGTCAAACTGTTAAGAACTTTTTCCAATTCTATCTGCAATCTATACTGATTGGTTTTCTTTACCGGATTAGGACTATTCTTATCCTCTATAAAATCTTCCAGTTTAGAATCTTCCTCTTCTCCTACAGGTGTTGCCAATGAAACAGGTTCCTGCATCATTTTTAAAATCTTTCTAACTCTGTCAGTGGACATCCTTAACATTTTTGCATATTCTTGTATTGTCGGTTCTTTACCTTTTTCCTGCTGATATTTTTTCTTAATCTTTGTAAGTTTTGAAATTAATTCTTTCATATGAACAGGAATTCTGATTGTTCTTGCCTGATCGGCAATTGCTCTGTTTATCGACTGCCTTATCCACCATGTTGCATATGTAGAGAATTTAAAACCTCTCTTCCACTCAAATTTTTCAACAGCTTTTGACAAACCTAAATTTCCTTCCTGAATTAAATCAGATAACTCCAAATTGCTTACACCGACATGTTTTTTTGCAATAGAAACAACAAGCCTAAAGTTAGCTTCTATCAATTTCATTTTGTCTCTATGAATAATTTCTTCCAGTTCTCTTATCTTTCTATCTGTATCGATAAGTTCTTTAGGTGAAATGGAAAAACCTTCTTCTATTTGTCTCTGTTTGGAAATAAGTCCCTGAATGTACTCTATATTTTCTGCCATATTTACGGCAACAAATCC
>JAFPUA010000150.1 GCA_017413305.1 Candidatus Ruminimicrobiellum caprinum | reverse complement strand
GAAGCTATTAATCAAAAAGTAAAGAGGTAAAAAATGCAGAAACTGTCAGTAATATCAATTGTATCATTTTTCCTAATGTTAAGTTTATTTCAGCCTTGTTATGCAGCAGATACTCCGTTGCATAATGCAGTTAATAAATATCAGGTTGGTACGGTAAGAACGCTTATAAGAAATGGTGCCAATGTTAATGTTGTCGACGGGAAAGGAAATACCCCTTTAATTTGTGCGGCACAGATGGGTAGTATTGATATGGTTCAGATGTTGATTTCTGCCGGTGCAAAAGTTAATACAAAAAACAATAAAGGTTATTCCGCTATGGATTGTGCTGCCGAATATACAACTGAGGCTAACTTAGAAATAATCAAAATGCTTGAGAGGGCAGGCGGCAGACTTAGTGCCAATGCAGAACCTGTCCTTAATGGGCTAAAGAACGCAATTTACAGCGATAATGTTGAGTTTGCTAAAAAACTTATAAATAAAGGTGCCAATGTAAATGCAAAATATGACAAAAAAACACCGTTTTTATTTCTTGCTGCAAGCAAAAATAATCCGGAAATGGTAAGCATTTTGCTTGATGCCGGTGCAAAAGTTAATATAGGAACAGAAAATATAGGTTCCCCGTTGTGTGCCGCTATCGTAGGAGATATTGACAATCAGGACTATTCTTCTATTGAATTTAGTGATAACAGTGTTGAAATTGCCAAATTGTTGATAGATTACGGAGCAGATGTTAACCTTGGTACAAAAGGTGAAAATTTAACACCATTATACTGGGCATGCGTTGAAAGAAGCTGCAATCCTGAAATGTTGGTTCTTCTTTTGCAGTCCGGAGCTGATATAAACAGAGCTTCTATAGATAATAAAAGTTTGTTTGAATTAACTAAACTTTCTGAAAGCAACAAGATAAATATAAATAAGTATAGCCAAATAATGAGGATATTAAAATATCCGAAAATGTTTACTAACAAAAAGAAAGTATAACTTTGTAAGTAGTTTATAAATAATAAACAAATTGTTAATAAAGTTATAAAAAAAGGTATTTTTTAAGCAGTATTTTTAGTGAAGTAATTAAAAAAATAGTTGAAAAATCAATATTTTTTTAAAATAAGACTAAAAAATAGAAAAAAGGGGATAAGTGTGATTAACTTGTGGATAAGTTAATAAAACACTACCAAACGAATAGTATGGAAACAAATTTTGAGTTAAATAAAGAATTTAAAAATGCGTTAAAGTTCCTTACTTTAACAACAGAAAATGTTTTTGTTACCGGTAAAGCCGGTACGGGTAAAACTACATTTTTAAAATATTTTGTTTCCGAATATTGTAAACCTTTAAAGAAAAATTTTGTTGTATTGGCACCGACAGGTGTAGCGGCAGTTAATGCCGGTGGAGAAACAATACATCATTTTTTTAAATTTAAGCCGGATGTAACACTTGATAAAATTAAAGAAATAAATGATATAAAGTCCGACAAAAAGAGTTCAATATATAAAAATTTAGATCTTATTATAATAGATGAAGTATCTATGTTAAGGGCAGATCTTTTAGATTGTGTAGAAAAATTTTTAAGGTTAAATGGTCCTGAACCAAATGCTCCTTTTGGTGGCGTGCAGATGCTTTTTGTTGGGGATTTAATGCAATTGGCGCCTGTGGTAAAAAAAGAAGAAGAGGAAATTTTTAAAACTCATTATGATACGCCGTACTTTCTTAGTGCAAAATGTATGCAAGATACATTCTGTTATATTGTTGAACTTGAAAAAGTTTACCGCCAGAAAAAGGCCAAGTTTATAGCAATTTTAAACGCTATTAGAGATAATAAGCTTTCTGAACCTGATCTTTCAAGAATAAATAACGGTTGTGATAGAAAATTTGATAAAAGTCAGTTTCCTATTACATTAACTACCACCAACAGATTGGCAGATTTTTATAATAACAAATATTTAAATATGATTCATGGGGTAGAATATACTTTTACTGCCGTAACAGAAAACATTGAAAATGTAAATTTGTCCTCTTTCCCTGCAGAATATGAGCTAAAATTAAAAGTTGGCGCAAGAATAATGATGTTAAATAACGATTCCAACAAGCGTTGGGTAAACGGGACATTAGGTACAGTTGAAGAAATTAATCTGTTTCCCGGAACAAAAGATCAGTATTTGATATATGTTAGGCTTCAAAATGGCAAAATAGAAGTTGTTGACCAGTTTAGATGGGATATTTCAAGATACAAGTGGAATTCTAAGAAACAAACTATTGAAACTGAAAAAATTGGTTCTTTTGCGCAGTATCCTTTAAGGTTGGCTTGGGCAATTACAATTCATAAGAGTCAGGGTAAAACTTTTAATAATATTATAATAGATTTAGGCTATGATGGAGCTTTTGCTCCGGGGCAGTTATATGTAGCTTTAAGCAGATGTACTGAAATAGAAGGTATCGCATTGAAGAGTTCGGTTTCTATGAGCGATATTATTGTGGATCCGAGAGTTGCAGAACTTTATGCACAGAGAAAAAAATTAAATGAACTGCTTAGAAGAAAAATGCAACGGTAATTCTAAAATATACTTGACAAGATAAAGATTTTAGATTATAATAGTATAT
>JAFPUA010000149.1 GCA_017413305.1 Candidatus Ruminimicrobiellum caprinum | reverse complement strand
TTCTTAGCATTTAAATCTGCTGCCTTAGCTTTTGTTATAAGTTTTTCTGCATATCTGACAACTTCTTTTGCTCTTGGAACTGTTGTTGTAACTTTCTCATGCAAGAACAAAGATGTTGTCATATTTCTCATCATAGCTCTTTTATGTGATGGTGTAACTGCTAATTTTCTTGTGTTATGATTTTTTATCATTATAATTGCTCCTTCAAAGACAAGCCGATTGCTGCTAATTTTTCTTTAATTTCTTTTAAAGATGTTTTTCCGAATTTATCAAATTCCATAAGATCTACTTCGGAATAAGAAATAAGCTGTCCTATTGTTTCTATTTCTGCATTTTTTAAACTATTTGAAGCTCTTGTTGTTAAGTCCAATATACTTATTGGTTGAGCTTTCAATTCTTCCGTTTTATCTTCTTGCTTTGGTTGTTCTGTAGCTGCTACTTCTTGTTGTGCGTCGTCTGCAACAGAAGCTTCACCTGTAAAAATCGTAAGAGTATTTCTTAAAATTTTTGCTGATTCTATTAAAGCATCCTGCGGTGTAATAGAACCATCCGTCCAGATTTCCATAACAAGTCTGTCATAATTTAAATCTTGACCGACTCTGGTATTTTCAACTTGATAGTTAACTTTTGTTATAGGTGAAAACAAAGCATCCATAACAATTGTATTTGCTGCATATTTATGCTCTTTTATAGATTCTGCTCTAACATATCCTCTACCTTTAGAAACTTCCATTTCCATTTCTAAAGTTGTTCCCGCGTCTATGTTAGCAATTTCCTGTTCAGGGTTCATAATCTCTACGGAAGCATTTTTTTCAATATCTGCTGCCGTAATTTGTCCACCTTTGTTTACTTTTAAATAAATTTTCTCCGGACCATCAGAATTTAATTTCACTCTGATTTTTTTAAGATTAAGAACTATTTGCAAAGCATCTTCTCTAACTCCTTTAAGAACAGCATATTCATGCTCTGCACCTTTTATTGTAACAGATGTTATTGCTGCACCTTCAATACTTGAAAGCAATATTCTTCTTAAAGAGTTACCGATTGTATTACCATAACCTCTATCAAAAGGTTGTGCAATAAATCTTCCGAAAGTTTTTGTAGCCGTGTTTTCTTGTAATTGTAATTTCTTTAATTTTTATAAATCTGGCATTTTCATGCTATATTACTCCATTTTAACACACTATTTTTCAAGCGGTTATTTTTTATTTTGAATAGAATTCTACAATCAACTGACCATTTATAGGATGAGAAAAATCTTCCTTCAACGGTTCATTAACAACTTTGCCTTCAATAGCATTTTTATCAAATGTTAACCAACTTGGAACTGCTACCGGATTTTCCATAAGTTTTTTCAAATTAACATTATCTTTATAACTTGCTTTTACGGTTATAACATCATCTTTTTTTACTTGATATCTAGGAACATCTATTTTCTTTCCATTAACACAAATTAATCCGTGCATAACCATTTGTCTTGCATTCTTTCTTGAATAAGAAAGTCCTAACTTATAAACAACATTATCAAGTCTCATTTCAAGAAGTTTTAACAACGTATCACTTGTAAGACCGGGCATTTTTTCTGCAACAATAAAGTATCTCTTAAATTGTTGCTCGGTCAAACCGAACACTCTTCTTGCTTTTTGTTTTTCTCTCAAATGTTTTCCGTAATCTGAAATTTTACCTTTCTTTGCTCCATGTTGACCGGGTGCATTTTTACCTCTTTTTCTATCTAATGCACACTTTGTATTACATCTTTCACCTTTTAAAAACAACTTTTCTCTTTCTGTTCTGCATTGTTTGCAGGCTGAACCAATATAACGAGCCATCTATTAAAATCCTCCGAATAATTTTTACCTTTTTATATTAAAACAACTATACTCTTCTTGGTTTTGGTGGACGGCAACCATCGTGAGGAACCGGTGTTACATCCTTAATTGCCGATATCATAAGTCCAGAAGATTGAAGTCCTCTGATTGCAGTTTCTCTTCCTGGTCCAGGACCATTAACAAATACTGAAACTTGTTTTACGCCACAATCCATTGCTTTTTTTCCTACTGATGCTGCTGTCATTTGAGCCGCAAACGGGGTTCCTTTTTTTGCACCTTTGAATCCTGAACCACCTGC
>JAFPUA010000148.1 GCA_017413305.1 Candidatus Ruminimicrobiellum caprinum | reverse complement strand
GCAGATTCTCCTGTAGAACCGCACGGAACTATACCTGTAATTCCGGCCTCTATCTGCATATTAATTATTTTTTTGTAAGCATCGTAATCTACCTTGTTATTTTTTAACGGTGTGACGATTGCTGTGTAAGAACCTGAAAACATAAATACCTCTTTTTATTAATTATTATAAAATTTTTATATCAAAACTTCTTTCACTATCGGTCTGGAATTATATTCGCTTGCCATTGTTCTGCCATACGCACCTGCACATTCAACAGCAATAAGTTCCCCCTGTTCTAAAATAGGGAACTTCCTATCTTTCGCAATAAAATCATCCGATTCACATATCGGACCTACTATATCAACTATTTTCTGTTTTTTGGAAGTTTTTTTAACCGGTAAAATATTATGATAAGCCTCGTACAATGCCGGTCTTATCAAATCATTCATTCCTATATTTGTTATAATAAAATTTTTTGTTCCTGTAGTTTTTCTGTAAATAACTTGTCCCAACAAAATACCGGCATCACCGACGATAGAACGACCGGGTTCAACAATTATTGTTTTGTCCTTATACTTTGCGTAAACAGACATTACAATCTTTTTTAAATCTGTCGGGGTTTGCGGTTTATCTTCTTTTTTATACTTTATTCCCAGTCCGCCGCCGATATCAATATATTTTATTTTTATCCCTGCAGATTCTAACTTATCAATCAACTTTGATATTTTTTCTGCAGCAAGTTTAAACGGTTTTACATCCAATATTTGCGAACCTATATGGCTGTCAATACCGACAACTTCAATATTCTTCATTGCAGCTGCTTTCTTATAAAAATTAAAAGCATCTTCATACATAATACCGAACTTTGTTCCGAATTTTCCTGTCGTTATATGTTTATGCGTGTGAGCATCAACATCAGGGTTAACTCTGAAAGATATTCTTGCTTTCTTTTTAAGCTTTCCTGCAATTTTGTTTATATTTTCTAACTCTTCAAAAGATTCCACATTAAACATCAAAATATTGCTCTTCAAAGCATATTCTATTTCCTGTGCAGTTTTGCCCACACCTGAATAAACTATCTCTTGCGCTTTTATTCCTGCCTTTAACGCTTTTTTCAGCTCCCCGCCGGAAACAATATCTGCACCTGCACCGAGCTTTGCTAACAACTTTAAAATATCCTCGTTAAAATTTGCCTTCATCGCGTAGCAAATGATACTATCAACATCTTTAAACCCGTCGACATATGCCTTAAAATTTGATGTTAATTTTTCTTTAGAATAGACATAAAGAGGCGTATTATATTTTTTAGCCAATTTTGACAACGATGTTTTCCCGACATATAACTCATTACTTTTATATTTCAACATATTAAACACCTTTTATAATATTAAATTTCTAATATCATACAAAAATAGAGGCTGTAAGTCAAAAGATTTTACTCAGTTCATTGAGTATTTTTATTCAATCATTAAGTAAAAATATCATAAAAAAAGAGGAACCACTTATATAGTAATTCCTCTCGTCAGAAATATTGCTATGTTATATTTCTGAAAAATTAATTAAACTTATTAAATGTAGCTCCTGATGTTCTGTCAAAAGTCAATTCCAAATAGCCTGCTTCTTTACTAAAAACATAAACTTGGAACCATGTAGTACCAGCATTACCGATTACAAAATCCGTAAAATATTTATTTCCTCTTGCATCTATACCCAAAACATCTTCACTAAATGAGTGTGCATAACTTTTAATAGAACTTTGACCACCGTTAAGAAAGCATCTGTATTGATTGTAATATTGCACCTGCGCAGAACGAATTGTTCTTAACAACATATAGCCTTCAGCAATTTTTGCCTTTTTAGTATATTCTTTATAGATAGGGGCAGATATTGAGGATAATATAATGATTATTGCTATTGTAATCACCAATTCCATTAATGTAAATCCTTTTATTTTTTTCATTTCTTTCTCCAATATATTGTATTTAATTTACTGCTCCAAATTTATAAACAGATCCTGTTGTTTGACTATACTCCAGAATCAAACAGTTTGTTGCCGCACCGTGTCCGCCATACTCTGCCGGGAACCTTGCTGCAACAGTAAAACTACCGGTAAGTCTATTACCTAAATTAGTATTAAATCGTGTAAAATATTTATTACTTCGTCCATCTATATCAAGTGTCGGTTCATATTCTGATATAGTCCAATACAAACCATTTTGACGAAAATTTCCATATTCATTATAATATTCTATTTGAGCATCTCGTATTCTTGCAAGGAAAGAATACCCCTCAGCAAATTTTGCATCCTTTGCATAGTCTTTATAAATAGGAAGACCAATTAAAGACAATATAATAACTACCGCAATTACTATTACCAACTCTACTAAGGTGAAAGCCTTTGTTCCTTTCATAGATTTTTCTCCTTTTATTTAATAATTAAATTTGCTATAATAAGCCGAGAGATAAACATTGCCTTTGTTTTTATCTTCTTCTTTTCGAATTAGGAATTTTCCTATTTTCGTTTTTCCGAGCCATTGCTATGTTATAGCCCGCTCGGCATGAAATAGCAAAAATTAACTTTATATATATTATATTAACATAAAGTTAATAATTTGTCAAGTATTTTAAAATTTTAAAGGAGTATTTATGCAGGAAAAGAAAGCTTTAGTTATTAAAATATCCGGACTTTTAAAAGAAAAAAATTTAACTCAAAAAGATTTGGCAAAAAAAATTGGAATAACTCCTGCAGCATTAAGCAAAATTTTATCAGGGAGAAATTTGACAAAAGTAGCAACAGTTCAAAAAATAGCTAAAGCTTTGGATGTTTCTGTAGGATACTTAATGGGAAGCAATCAAAGTGAAAATAATGATATAAAAAAGATTTTTAAATCAATAGAAAAACTGAGTATTTCCGTAGACAATTTAAATAAAAAATTTGATAAAATGTTTGAGTTGTTAAAAAAATAGGAATTATTTTTTTCTCTTTTTTAAAGGGATCCAGTAATATACTCCGGCAGTGGAGTTTGATGGAACAAATTTACCGTTTTCAGATAAGGATAAATTTATTTTTTCTATCGGAAGATATTTGATTACTTCCTCGTTATATTGTTCAGGTAAATCAACACTTCTT
>JAFPUA010000147.1 GCA_017413305.1 Candidatus Ruminimicrobiellum caprinum | reverse complement strand
TATATTTTCATTACCATATAGAAGTGTTATTTTTTCTGCATTAACTGCATCGGAAAATTTTGAATTTTCAGTCCAATATATCGACGAACAAAAAGAAGATAATTCCTTTACGACAGAATCAAAAAAATTTTTATTTATATCATCTTGTTTATTAGTAACAATATTTACAAGCAAATCTCCTGTATTAACGCCTTTCCTTAAAACTAAATGTCTGAAAAAATCTTCGTGGCTTTTGTTGTTATATGCTTTTAATCCTGTACTTATTGCAAACTCTTTCACTATTTCAGCAGCCTTCATAATATCTTCGTCAGCAATAAAACAAGGTGGGATTTCGGAATATTTGTAAAAACTTCCTTTGCAATGTAGACCCAGTCCAACAGAAATATCTTCGTTTTCTTTTCTTTCATTATAAAAGCTAAATTCCATTTTATTTCTATAGTTCCATTGAACAGGACTTTGCTTGGCTTGCGGTATCTCAATATTTATAAAATTTAATAATTCTTTTACACAATCTGTTTTAAACTTTATTTGGTTTTCGTAGTCCGTATGTTCAAAAGAACAACCGCCACATATACCAAAGGATGCACATTTAGGTTCTTTTCTTAATGGTGACTCTACAAGAATTTTTTCAAGTTTTGCTTCTCTGAAAGTTTTTTTATCTCTTGTAACAAAAACTTCTGCTTCTTCTCCGGGGAGTAATCCTTCCGTAAAAAGGGCAATTCCGTCTTCACATCTGCAAAGAACATTCCCCGGGAACACTATTTTTTCTGCTTTAACTTTAATAATTTTATGTTTCAATGACATATTTCTTCCTTTTACAACATCTTATAATTCTTATAACCTAAATAGCAAACAAATAATATTGATATAAAATGTAAATAACTTGTAAATATTTCCGGAATTCGCATAGACAAGATATTATTTAATGAGATAAATATTAGCACAATATTTAAAAATATTAATGCCATATTTTCTAAACTGTTTTGTGAATCAACACTTTCGTTCTCATAAGAATTTGAAAGCATTACTAAGATTGCTGCAGAAAAAAGAATAAAATGAATTATTGCCATAAACGAAAAGTAATTAAAATTTATATAATTTACAACTAACATCAAAGTTGCCATTACATAAATATTAAAAAATAAAATCAGAGAAGAAAAAGAATTAAAAGTAAAAGTTTTTTTGTAAATACAAACAATAAACGAAAGTATTAAAAACAAAAACGGCAAATACAAAATTAACTGAAGACTTAACCTATCATAGATAAAAACCAATAAATCAAAAAACAAAAACATACCGCACATAGCAGTTAATATTTCCATAGTCAACGAAAATTTTATTTCAGATACAGGCGATTTTTTTTGTTTTTTCTTTCTAAACATGTAATAGAGAAGAAAAATAAAAAATAGTGCAGTGTAAACACAAAACATATCTGTATACTTTGTTAAATCAAAAGAGTTAACTGCAAGAACAAATAACAAGAACATCACACTTATTACAGAAAAGCGTTCTACAGGGGGAAATAAAAAATTTTCTTTTCTATCAAAAATTCTCAACCAAATTCTATACATTGTAAAATAAAAACCAACTGCAAGAATATACACAATCAAAGAAGAAAACTTAAAATCAAAGAACATCCAATAAACACACGATAAGATTGCTAATTCAAACAACATAATAATGAAATATTGTTTTTTATTTTCAGCTAATAAGTTCATTGTTCCTCCTAAAATAATGTTTCTTATTATAGCAAATTTTCTATTGATAAAAAAGCTTTTCTATGCTATAATGTCACGCATTTAAGCTTGAAGTTGTTTCTGTTAAGCGTTTTTTTGTTTGACAAATATTTTAGAAAATTGCATAATACACAGATAAAATTTATAAAAAAATTAATAACAAACAGGAGATAAAAGAAAATGAAAGAAGGAATTCACCCAAAATATGTAGAATCAACGGTAACTTGTGCTTGTGGTTATACATTTAAAACCAGATCAACAAAGCCGGTAATAAAATTGGAAATTTGTTCCAATTGTCATCCTTTCTTCACAGGAAAACAGAAGCTTATCGACTCTGCGGGTAGAGTAGAAAAATTCCAGAAGAGATTTATTGCTACCGAGGGAAAAACGGTTGTAAGAAAGAAAAAAGAAAAGAAAGTTTCTACACCGAAAAAAGTTTCCAAACTTTTAACCTCTACTCCGAAAAGAGCAAAAAAAGAAGTTAAAAAAGACACAAAGAAAGACGCAGCTAAAAAAGAAAAATAAACATTTTTAAAATATTGACAGGAATATCATTCAAACAGTTATGATTTCCTGTCATATTTTTTTGTAGGGTAAAAATATGAGAACAAAACTCGAAGAAATAAATAAAAAATTTGAAGAAATCGAAAAACAACTCGGAGATGCAAATATAATAGCTAACCAGGAAGAATATAGAAAATTATCAAAAGAACATTCCTATTTGGGACCGATTGTTGAAAAGTCAAAAGAATATTTTAAACTTCTTGATGATATTAAAGGACTTGAAGAATTAAAAAATTCTGACGATAAAGAAATGAGAGAAATGGCTTTTGCCGAATATGATGATAGTATAGCCAAACAGCAATCAATGGAAAACGAATTAAGATTAATGCTTATTCCGCCAGATCCGCACGAAGACAGAGATATTATCGTAGAAATAAGAGCAGGAACCGGAGGAGAAGAAGCTGCCCTTTTTGCTGGAGATTTATTCAGAGCTTATACTAGATTCATCGAAAGAAAAGGATGGAGACACGAAATTATAGACAGCAATCCAACCGGTCTTGGCGGATATAAAGAAGTTGTCTTTTCCGTATCAGGAAACAAAGTATGGAAATATTTTAAGTTTGAAAGAGGAACTCACAGAGTACAAAGGGTTCCGGAAACCGAAGCCTCCGGCAGGGTACACACATCGGCAATAACGGTCGCAGTTCTTCCGGAAGCAGAAGAAGTAGATGTTGAAATAAAACCTGAAGATTTAAGAATAGATACTTACAGATCCAGCGGTGCAGGCGGACAGCATGTTAATAAAACAGATTCCGCTATAAGAATAACATATTTGCCTACGGGACTTGTAGTTTCTTGCCAAGATGAAAGAAGCCAGATAAAAAATAAAGCTAAAGCAATGAAAGTATTAAGAGCAAAACTTTATGAAGAAAAAATGCTTGAGCAGGAAAAGAAAATTTCCGGTGACAGGAAACAGCAGGTTGGTTCCGGTGACAGATCAGAAAAAATAAGAACTTATAATTTCCCTCAAAACAGAATTACAGATCACAGAATAGGGTTCAGCGTATATAATATTACAGAAGTTATGGACGGAGATTTGACCGAACTTATAGAAAAACTTATATCTTGCGAAAATGAAGAAAAATTAAAAAATGCCAACATTTAATATTTTTGAAATATTAAAAATAGCGGAAAAGTTTTTAACATCACACAATATAACGGAAGCTAAGCTTGATGCGGAAGTTATGTTATGTGATGTTTTAAATATAGAAAGAAAAGTTTTACCGACGATAAGAGAAAAAAATTTAACAGCGAAGCAATATTCTTTGTATCAAAAATATTTAGAAAGAAGAGCAAACAGAGAACCTGTCAGCTATATAATAGGCAATACAGAATTTATGGGATTAAAATTTAAAGTTTCTTCCGATGTATTAATACCCAGGCAGGAAACTGAAATTTTAGTTGAAACCGTAAATAATTTTATAAAGAAAAACAATTGTAAAAATATTCTTGATTTATGTACAGGTTCGGGATGTATTGCCGTATCTGTTGCAAAATACAACAAAGATATTTCTGTTACAGCGTCGGATATCAGCGAAAAAGCATTAAACATTGCAAAAGAAAATGCTGAGCTTAACAAAGTAAGCGACAGAATAAATTTTGTACAAAGTAATATTTTTGAGAGTATTAATGAAAAATTTGATATAATAGTGTCCAATCCTCCGTATGTAACAGAAAAGGAATATAAAACTTTAGAAAAAGAATTATATTTTGAGCCCAAACTTGCACTTACTGCCGAAGATAACGGGCTATACTTTTACAAACAGATAGCAGAAAATGCAAAAAAATATTTAAACAACAACGGAGCAATTTTTTTGGAATTAAATGCAAATTTATCAAAAGAAATCGAAAGCCTATTTAAAAATTTCAGTTCTACAAAAATCATTAAAGACTACTCCGGTCTACCAAGAATCTTACAAATATCGACGCAAAAAGAGAAATAATGTTCTCGTTTGCTCAATCGCCATTCGCTCCAATTTTTGAGACCTACGCTTAACTAGCTTTCCCTAACGGACTAATGAACACGGGAAAGCGTCGAACAAAAAGCGTGCCCTACGGAAAAAAACTTTAGCCGTTAATCACTTTTTTGTCTCAAAAATTGTTCGCTCATAGACGGCTACAGGCTGCTCTCAAACATATTCCCTTTTTGCTATATTTAGAATTTTTTCTTGACAATACAAACATTTTGAATTATAATAGACATTGTAAGTAGTAAGAATTAAAAATTAACAACTTAATCATGATGTTTTTGGAGTCCGAAAGGACACCCCTTTTTGTGAAAATTAAAAGGAAGAACCAAACCAAAAACAGATCGTTTTATAGGGATAAGGTATGAAGTTCGCTACTTCATGTCTTATTCCCGAGTGTTCTCTGGGTATGCTATGCATATTCGTGAACCGCGGCTGTTTTAGTACAGTGGGGTTGGTTCTTCACGACTAAGACAGCCGTTATTGTTTTTATATCTTTCCAAAAAGCTCTCCTTTTAAATCTCCAAAGGCAAAAAAACAAAAAAGGAGAAATGCTATGAAAATCTCAAAAATCAAAAAAAAGAAAGGATTTACCTTGGTAGAACTGGTAATTACAATTGCGATAATTATTGTTCTATCGTCAATATCCGTACCGATTTATAAGAGTTATGTAAAAAATGCAAAAATATCGGAAGGCTATATTTTATTAGGTACTATTCGCGATGCTCAAAAACAGTATAAAGCAGAATATGGAAGATTTTTTTACTCTCGTCACACATGTAATGATACTGTTCTCGGTATAGATGCTCGAGCCAATAAATATTTCACTTTTTTTAGTGCAGGAGACGGTGCCGATAGTTATTATTTTAATGCATATGTAACAAGTAAGGATTTTGGTATAAAAACTTTAATTTATAATTTAAGTGCCACAACAGGAGTTGTTTTTAAATAAAAATTTTATAAAAACTTTATGCATTGGAGAAAAAAATGAAAAAAATAAAAAACATATTAGGATTTACATTGGTAGAATTGATAATCACGATAGCTATTATTGTGGTACTAAGTATGATTTCTGGACCATTATACAAAGACTATGTAACAACAGCAAAATTATCAGAAGGATATGTTTTACTTGCTGCTATCCGTGATGCTCAACTTCAATATTATAATGAGTATGGAAATTTTTATACACCTTATCATAAATTTGGTAATGGTTCATATAGTAAAGATGATGTTTTAGGCATAGATGCACGAGGAAACAAATATTTTACATTATTTAACGCAGGGTATAATCATTATGGTCATGGTTCTGGTAATGATTTACAATATTTTTTTCAGGCACAAGTAAATGTACCTGCAGGATTAGGAGTAGTAAATAACATATTGTTTTTACAATATAACATTACTTTAGGGAGTAAAACTACTTCTAATATAGATACAAGCTGGTTTTAAAAGTAGAGTTGATGATATATAATTAAAATTCGAGATTTAACATAGCAAAATCTCGACGGGGCAGTTTTACAATAACAGTAATTCTGCCCTTTTTTCTTTATAAAATTTTTAAAATTTGTTATAATACACCATATCTTTTATAAAGAGGTAATAATGGACAAGATAATAATTAAAGGTGGAAATACATTACACGGGACGGTCAAAGTTTCAGGATCAAAAAATTCGGCTCTCCCGATACTTTTTGCGACATTATTAACCGACGACAAATGTAAAATAAAAAATGTTCCTGTATTGGCAGATATTAAAACCACAGTCGACTTTTTAAACTTTATCGGTAAAAAAACTACAAGAAAAGCAAATACCGTAAACTGCGAAATATCGTCTAAATTAAATCATATTGCTCCTTACGATTTAGTTCGTAAAATGCGTGCAAGTGTGCTTGTTATGGGCCCGCTGATTGCAAGATTGGGAAAAGTAAATGTATCTCTTCCTGGAGGATGTTCTATAGGGGCAAGACCTATCGATATACATCTTGATGCTTTTAAAAAAATGGGGGCAAAGATTGAATTAAAAGAGGGATATATTAATGTTACTACCGATGGCAGACTGAAAGGTTCTGATATTGAGTTTCGTTTTGCAAGTGTGGGTGCCACGGAAAATGTTTTGCTCGCAAGCGTGCTTGCGGAAGGAACAACAAGAATTATTAATGCCGCAAAAGAACCCG
>JAFPUA010000146.1 GCA_017413305.1 Candidatus Ruminimicrobiellum caprinum | reverse complement strand
CAAAATCCTTCTGCATAAAATTCGCAAGACCACAAGCATATAAAAGTTCAGGATTTTTATGAACATCATATTTTGCTGCTAATTTAAAATTGTCTAAAGCTGCTCCATAGTCTTCAGAAAGAAGATTAATATAGCCCAATATCGCGTAGCATACATAATTTCCAGGCATAAATTCTATTGCCTGATAAATATTCTCACTTGCTTTCTTTAAATTATTTTTATTCAAAAGAATATTCGCTTTTGCTATATAAGACGGAATAAAAGAATAGTCCATATCTATAGCTTCCGAATAATACTTTATAGCTTCATCGTCTAAACCTCTCTCTCTATACAAATTACCCATATTATAATACGCATAACTATCTTCAGGCATTATATCTATAGCGGTCTTAAAATCTTTTTCAGCTTTATCTTCTTCAAGTTTTTTTCTGTAGGCAATACCTCTGTTATTCAAAACAAAAACATCGTTAGGTTGAATTTTTAAGGCTTCATCAAAATCCTCTATAGCTTCATCTAAATTTTCTATAATAGTGTAAACTATACCTCTATTACAAAAAGCATAACTGTCTCCCGGATTAAGTTCTACAGCTTTAGTAAAATCTTTTATTGCATTTTTATAGTCCAACAACCCTCTGTATGCCATTGCTCTGCCGTAAAAAGCAGATTCAATTTCAGGAGAAAGTTCTATTGCTTTAGTAAAATATTCAATTGCTTCTTGAAAATTTTGGCTGGCGATTCTGATATTTCCCAAACTTATGTATGTAGTCGGATTTTGCGGATTTAGCTCTATTGCTTTTTTAAAATCCTGTTCGGAAAGGTCTATTTCTTTTAAAGAAACATAAGTTTCTCCCCTTGCTATATATGCAAAGGTAAAATTTTTATCAAGTTCTATTGCTTTAGTAAATTCTTCCACAGCATCTTTGTATGCGGCTTTTTTATTATACAACAAACCTCTGTTGTAATACGACGATGCGTTAGATGGATTGTATGCAACGCTTGAAGTGTATCTATCTATCTGTGCGTCTAAATCTTTTCTATACTGAGGAGACAAAATTTTATGAAACTTTACAAAATACTTTTCAGGATGAAATTCCAGTCCTTCTACTAAATTTCCCACGAAGGACTTTAAGCTCTTTTTATAATCGATACTCATCAATTTCTCCGTATATTAATAAAATTTATTTCTTTTTTACCAGAGTACCTGCAACAAGACCGACAAACATTCCCAATATTATTCCCATTAAAAAATCTATAATACCAAAAAAAGAAAATACAAGCCCGACAAGAGCCCCTATTACTAAACCTAAAACATCATAAGTCGGCTGTTCATACTGTTCATTTTCTATATCTTGATTATTTTCCATAACATCCTATTTACCATTTAAATTTATTATATTATAGCTTATATCTGTCATATTTTCAATATTTTTTTTAATTTTTCCAAAACTTCGATTTTTGTAATCTGAGGATTGTCAAACTGCATATCTTTTATCAAATTTTTGGCATCACCTATCCACTTTCCCTGAGGTTTACCAAAAATCTTCATTAATTCTATACCGTCAATAAGATCTTCCCCTTTAACCAACAGATTATTTTCTTTCAAATTGTGTACTCTGTCAAACAAGTCATTTTTATTTTGTTTTTTTCCACAATCTGCAAAATATAAATCTTTAATATTTTCTAAATTTTCGCCCATTTTGTACACAAACTTTCTTACTGCAGAATCTTTCCAAACGGGTTCATAATTTTTCGGATACATATGCTGTTCAATTAAAAAGCAAACCTGTTTTATAAATTCGGCAGGATATTTTAACCTTAACAGAATGTTTTGTGCCAACTCTACACTTTTTTTCTCATGTGATATAAATGATATTTTACCGTTAATCTCTGTTCTTACCGCAGGTTTTCCGATATCATGGAGAAGAGCAGCGACACGCAAAACGATATCAGCTTTTACTCCGTCTAAGACAGCCAAAGAGTGACCATAAACATCTTTATCATGATACAGAGTCGGCTGAGTAATATTTTGTGTATTTTTAAGTTCAGGTAAAATTTCTTTAAGCATTCCTATATCGTCAAGCATATTAATAGCTTGTGAAGGTTTTTCCTGCAAAAGCATTTTGTTTAATTCATCTCTTATTCTCTCTCCGGAAACTATTTTTATCCTTTTAGCATTATTTTTCATACTTTGATAAGTTTTATTTTCTATCTTAAAATTAAGCTGAAAGCTCTGCCTTACCGCTCTTAAAATTCTTAACGGATCCTGTGCGAAAATTATATCGGCAGCCGTTTCGTCTGTAACTCTTATAATTTTATTTTCAATATCCTTCATACCTTTGCCTGTTAAATCAAGAAGTTCAAAATCATTAAGTCTTAAAAATAAAGCATTAACCGTAAAATCTCTTCTTAAAGCATCCTGTTGAAGTGTTCCGATTTCCGTATTAGGATTTCTGGAATTTTCGTCATAATATTCTTTTCTTGGCATTATAAATTCTATTTCATGCCCGACAATTTCCAACTTTGATGTAGCAAATTTTTCAAATGTTACCGGTTGACTGATTTTTAAACTTTCTGCAACTTTTTTAGAAAATTCAATTCCGGCATTTTCCCCTTCAACCATAATATCTAAATCTTTAGGTTCCCTATTTAAAATCATATCTCGCACAAAACCGCCGACAGCATAGATAACATAATTATTATCCTTAGCTACCTTGATAAGTTTTTCTATTATACCTTGATAATTTTGAGGAATTTTTAAATTCATCTTATAATTTTAGGATACTTTTCCGTATATTTTTTAAATAAATTAATTGCTATAAAAAGCATTACCGCTATGGATATCATTAAATATCTGCTGAAAATTACAAACCCAAAAATATTTAATATCGTGTTAGTTAACACAATAAATGTAACTATTGCAAAACTTTTGTTAACATATTTTGCGTAACCATTTGCAAGAATTTTGTTATGAACTCTTATTCCTAACGGGAACCCTATCATTCCTCCAACTGCAATAAGT
>JAFPUA010000145.1 GCA_017413305.1 Candidatus Ruminimicrobiellum caprinum | reverse complement strand
GTTTTCAATATAGTGTTGAAACTTTAACTGTTGGTCAGGATTCAGGTGTAACATATTTAGCAAAACATGCAGCAAGTCTTCACTTGTTTACAGGTTCGCGTGCAGCAGCCGATGATTTGGCAGAAACATTTAATTTATCTATATATGATGCAAATGCTGGTGGCGCAAAAGCATTGTTAAATAATGAAGAATTTGTGCAGACAAGAGAAGAACAGATGCAAGTTGCCGTAGACAGAACTTTGAAAAAATTCTATGGAGTTTTTGCTGATGAAAACGGTCAACCTGAACAATCTGGTATAATTTTTGTAGAATCTCCCAGATATGTAACAGTATATTATGCGGCTTTAATTTTAAAAATGAAAGAGTTAGGTTATGCAAAGTTCAGTAGGAAGATTAATAATCTTATAGAGGAAAATGAAGATTTAACAGATGATTTGATAAAAGCTAAAAAAGAAGAAAAACCGGATTTTGATAAAATAAGAAGTTTGGAAGAAAAGTTGTTGCAAAATAGTAGGCTGTTAGTAAATGCCGTTATAGAAAGTGATACAAAAGATAAAAATGGTAGATTAATAAGAGAACTTGTAAATACTGCAAAAACACAGACAGAGGAAATTGATGCAGTAAAAAATAATTTGGAACAGAAACCGTCGTTGGCTATTGTCACAAATATTGGTTCTACCGGTATGGATATAAAATATAGATCTGAGAAGAGACCTGAGGGACCTAAAGGTGTATTTACTGTAGATACAAACGATACAAGATCTGAAGAAAACGATTATCAGGCTGCAGGTAGAGGATCCAGAGACGAAGAACATTCATCTACATCAGATAAAATAGTTTCTGCTGAACAGGTGTTAGACAATCTTGACGCTGACAAAGCGGAAGAACATAGAGCTAGCCTGATGGCTTATGCAAAAGACCAGGCTGATAAAAAAAGAAAAGCAAGTGAAACTTTTCAAAATTTAGTAAAAGATATTTTTAATTTAGCAGAAATTTCTCTTATTCCAGAAATAAAAAATGTTGAAAGTGAAGTTGATGTAATTGATATAGTAAGATATCTTGATGCAAAACAGGCAAAAAAGTATTTACAAACTCTTTATGGTGAACTTTTAAAAAAGAAAGAAGAAAATGCAGACTATAAAACGAAATTCGATATAGATTTTGCAGATCTTAACTTTAAAAATATTGGAGAATCTTCAAAACGTCAGCTTGAGACATTGCAGATACTTTCCTATTTGAATGATGCAAACTTATACAACGATATTGATGCAAACAAAGATTCGAGAGGTTTTTATAGAAGAGAAAGATCTTCTATTACAAAAAATAGTGCATTATCAAATTTATTATCTCATATACAAAATGAAAAAACTGAATCAGACAGTTTTCAAGCAGATTCAAGAGATAGATCTATCGAAAATGCGAAGACCAGTACAAATATGTATAGTGGTGTTGAATCTCAAAGAGATAGAATAAAAAATCAAAAGTATATGGGTAAAGATTGGCTTTTGAATGTATTGCAGTCTAAAAAAGGTAAAAAAGCGACTTTGTCTAAAGAAGATATAATAAAATTAGGCAAGAAATATGCAACAGAACTAAATTTAGAAACTTCAAATGACACTGTTTTATTAGGTTTGGGTATAAAATATTTAGAAGAGCTAAGAAAGAAATGTATAGAAGAGTTAAATAGAGGTTATGCCGAAATATTGTATCAAATGGAAGAGGAAAAAGATGCAATAAATGAAATGTATTCTAATAAGATTCTTTCAAGATTTAAATCAATGGTAACTTCACAGAAGGCTGCTATTGCACAAATATCAAGAAAGTATACCAATTCGGTTCATGAAAAAGATAAGGAAATAAGAGAAAAAATAGCTAAAGAGTTCGAAGATTTGGGGATAACAAGTGTTAAAGTTGATACAAAGATGTATAAAGAGAAAAATACAATATCTAAAATTTTTGCTAGAATTATTGATATTGTTGTAAATAAAGGTGCAGTTATTTTAACGACATCTGGTGTGGCGCTGATTGTGGGTGTAATTATAAAAGCTATTGCTGCCGCAACGCTTATAGAAGTGGCTCCTGTAATGTTAGTTATTGGTGCCATCATTGGTGCGGTTATAATTTTTGCAAATATATATTTAAGAAGATCAAAAGTTGATAGATATGAAGCATACAAGCAACAAAAAGGTGGTTTTGAAGATATTTCTGCTGAATTTGTAAATACAGGGAATCTTAAGTTATGGAAGCAGGTGCTGGAAGGTGGCTTATATAAATTATCTTCTGTTATGGGTAAAATAGGTATATATGCTCCCGCATTTGCATTTATAGCATCGTTGGGATTAATGATTGTTGGCGGTGGAGTCACAGTTGCTGCTATTGGCGTAATGATTGCTGCAATTGTTCTTTCCGCTGTAAGTTTGGCAGTAAGTGTAATTATCATAAAAATAAATTCAAATAAAGTTAAGAAAGATAAAGGTTTTGATATAGAATCTAAAGCTGTCTCTGATATGAAGGATACTCCTTCAAAAATGGCAGATAAAGTTTTAGGTGGACTCATTGTTGCAGGTATTTCTTCAGTTATTACGGCTGCAATTTTGTTAGTATCTGGAAGCGCTATAACTCTTACATTGGGAGCTATAGTAATATTTACAATGGTGTCATTAGTTGTTTCAGGACTATTCTACATATTCAATTATGTTCTTCCGGCAAAAAAATCGAATAGTGTATTAATTGATTTACAAAAACAGAAACAAGAAGGTATTAAGGGAATTTTAAAAACAGTTCTTCCTTCTTTTGTGGGGTTTGCTGTATTTGCAGGTCTTTTGGCCATGATTGCAGGTGGTATTGCTAGTATTCCTTCAGTTGCCACATTTATTTTGGGTTTAATGTTTGTTTATACTTTTTATGGAGTAATATTAAAGACAAGAGATGAAATCAAAAATGCAGGTGGTAAAAAACATCTTATAGCCGGTGCACCATTTACAGCTTAGGTCATTAATTTCAGAAAATCCTACTATATTATTATCTGCTTCTGGAATGATATTTTCGTTTATAGCAACATTGTTTTTGGGTGGAAGCATATTTGGATTGTTTACAGGAATTGCGGCTATAGTTATACCAATGGCATTGGTATCTGTAGTTGTGATAACTTTTATTGCAAGATGGAATAATCCTAAACTTGAAAAAGCTACATTAATAGCTATAACAGTTTTATTTTCAATGTTTGGTTTAACTTCCGTTGCTTCTGCGGCAGAAAAAAATAGTACAGTGAATGTTAACGAAGCTGCTCAAACTACTGATACTGAAGAAGAGTATTCTGTGGATCAAAATGTTGTCGAAGAAGCTCCTGTTGTTGAAGAAGAGACGATTTCTCCAGAAGAACAATTGAGAAAAGATGTAAAAGAAGAATTAGATAGACAGGGTGTAAGATATGATAGTTTGGATAATGTTATTTGGAAAGATGGTGCTCAGAGAGGATCTGATGCTAAGTCTATAGTTGCAGCATATGTTGCTGAACAAAAGGCTCAGATGGAAGCAGAGTCTACTCCTGAAACAACAGAAGAAGAAACGACACCGGAAGAAACTCCTTCCGAAACAGAACCGGCAGTTGCTCCGACAGAGGCTCCTGCTACGGCAGGAGACGGTGGAGCAGGTAGTGGTGGAGATGATAGAACAGATACTTCTGTTGACAGTGACAAAGTTCCTGCTTATGTTGCTCCAACTACTTCAAAAAGTGAAGATGAGGGAGAAGATGCAACAGCACCTTCTACGGAATCATCTGCAACAGGTGCAGCAACTGATGCGGCAATGGCAGCAACAGGCTTAGATGCAACAGCAGATTTAAGCGATGGTGTAGCAGAAAGTGTTTCAGAAGCAGTTGGAGAAGAAGAACATACATCAGAGGTAGACACTCAATTAAAGTCAGATGTAAAAGGTTTGTTAGATGCAGAGGGTTTAGGATATGACGAAGCAGATTTAGATAGTATTGTTTGGGATGAAGATGGTACCCAGAGAGCTGCTACTGCTGAAGAAATAGTTTCTTTGTATAAAGATAAATTGGCAAGAGCTGAAGCTTCTAATGCATTGTCTAAATATGGATATGATGCAGAAACTATTGATGGTTTGCTGTTTGAAGATGGTAAATTAAAGAGTGACTATAAAGAAGCAATCCAGCAAGAAACGAGAAAATGTGAAGCACGTGAATATGTAAAGACAATTGCAGGAACAGAAAATTGGAATGATGAGTATATTTATGGCATTATTTTAGAAAATGGAGTTGTAAAATCGGAATATTTGAATAATGATGGAACATTAAACAAAACACAAATTCAAAATGACGTAAATGCTTTTGTTGCAAGCGAAGCTGAAAATGTTGCTGCGGAATCGGCAAGAAAAGAAGCTTTTGATATATTGGAAGAGTTTGGATATGATAGAAATGATGCAGAGCAAGTTGCATATATTGACGGCTTGTTGTTTGAAAATGGAAAATTAAAGAGTAATTATAAAGAAATAATAACAAACGAAGCAAGAAAACTTGAAGCTGTAAATACTGTAACAACAATGCAAGGTATTGAAAGTTGGTCAATGGATTACATTTATGATATTGTCTTAAATGCAGACGGAACAGTAAAAGAAAAATATTTAAACCCTGACGGGACTTTAAACAAAACTCAACTTCAGAGTGATATAGATACTTTGGTAGCAAATGATAAAGAGAATGCAGCAGCGGAAGCATTAAGGGCAGAAGTAAGAGCGGCATTAGAAAGACAAGGAATACCATATAGTGAAGAAGAGTTAGATAGTATCATATGGGGAGAAGAAGGGCAGAGAGGCGAGACAGCAGCAGAGATAGTAGCGGCATATAAGGCATATATAGAAGAGTTAGCAAAGAATGAGGAAGCGGAAGCATTAAGAGCAGCGGTAAGGACAGAGTTAGAGAGACAGGGAATAACATATGAAGGGAATATAGATTATTTGATATGGAATATAGATGGAAAGGTAGCAGACACAGCCGAAGAGATAGTAACGAAATACAAAGCATATTTGGCAGAACAGGCCTATGAAGGAAAGATAGACGGATTGGTAGAAGGGTTACAGGCAGCGTTCCCCGGGATGACAAGGGAAGAAGCGCTAGGGACAATATTTCCGAAATGGACAGATGCAGAAGGGAACGAATTAAGTGAAGATAGAAGTG
>JAFPUA010000144.1 GCA_017413305.1 Candidatus Ruminimicrobiellum caprinum | reverse complement strand
GAAAAAAATAAATTTGAAAAAATTTCAAGTGGAGTTAAAGGCCTTTTAGAAGGGTTAAAACCTAAAAGAAAGACTGATAAAATGTGATCCGTAAGATTCTTTTATTTCAAACGGCAACTCAAAAGCATAATCTACAGTTAATGCAGTATCATTACCAAACTCAAAACTATAACCAAAACCAAAATCAAAAGCTTCTTTTCTGCCACCTAATCTTAATGCCAATCTGCCGTCTATCAAATAAGTTTCAGCACCCATTTTTAAGAAGGTATCATTATCTCTAAAAATAACATCTGCAGCCACCGTAAAATAAGGAATTTTTACATATGGCAACATATCATTATAATAACTTAAACCTAAAACATTTACATTTTTTACTTCATCTTTTT
The DNA here is from genome assembly GCA_017413305.1 of Candidatus Ruminimicrobiellum caprinum. GTDB lineage: Bacteria > Elusimicrobiota > Endomicrobiia > Endomicrobiales > Endomicrobiaceae > Ruminimicrobiellum > Ruminimicrobiellum caprinum. The sequence continues at coordinate 2,434 of JAFPUA010000144.1, read as the reverse complement.
CCATATATCCGATATCAGCAGGAATAAAATATTTGCTGCTGTAGCCAATACCTATGCCGTTTGCAAATTTAGCCATTACACCGACATCCGCAGTCATAGCACCTTTAGAACTTTCTAAATCGGCATCTTCTTCGTCAAATTTTGTTTCCTGCATTAAATATTTCAAATTTAAACCGGCACTTAATTCTACATAATCACTATCTATTCTCATAATATCGTTCAACATCCTGGCATAACCAAAATTAAAAGTATCTTCTCTTCTTAAACCGGGAACTGATGTTGATGACCAAGCAACAGAAATAGCACCCCATTCCGGAGCTAAAGGATATACATAACCAAAATAGTTTGCTGCAATTTCTACGCCCTCTACACCTGCAAAAAGTCTGGATCCCATCAAGGTTACTTCCTGCTGAGTGGCAAACGCTATACCTGCAATGTTATATAAAGGAGCATTAGCATCGTCACTGACTGCAGTATACGCTCCACCCATACCGAGGGCACGCACACCCCAATATGTATCAACAAAAGCAGCTTGAACCTTCTGAACTGCTACTAATGTCATTATTAATAGTGATGAAACTACCAATATTTTTTTCATAATTTTTATATTTGTTAAACTTTTAAGTTTTTACCAAACGAAGGCTATTGTTCCACTGATAATTTTGCCGCTTTCTTTAATCTTAATTTGGTAAACATAAGTTCCACTTTCTGCCCAATCGCCGCTGTTATCCGTTCCCTTTCTACCTGTCCATACAAAACCGTTTGTCAATTCAGCAATCTTCCTACCGTTTAAGTTATAAATCTTAACGACATCACCTTCTACCAAATTACCAAATCTAAATCCTTCATACTTACCGCTGGCTATTCTGGCTTTAACTCTTACTCTCTTAGCAGGTCTATAGTCGTTATCACTTAAGTTACTGCTGGACATTATTAAATAATATCCAAAGTCTTTCAACGAACAACATACAACCTTTTTACTTGTATCTACTTTCGTTATAGAAATATATTCAAAAGTGTTTCCATCTGAAATAGGGCTGAAAAGAAGATCAAATTTAGTCGATGTAGTCTCACTACCGTAAGAGAATTCAGCATAACCATAAGTATTTATACTAACATCTCCCGTTGAAGAAACTTTATATCCTTTAACAAATTTATTCTTATCAATATCAGCTTTTGCAATTGATTTTGCTACTTTAACAGCAGCTGAACGAGCATAAGCTGATACAGGGAAGAATGAAGAGAAGAAATCTTCAAAAGAAATTTCTTCTATAGTTATCTCTCCGCTACCTTCTACAGAGCCTGGCTCAAAAGTAACACTGGTACTACCTGATTCCTGGTCACCATCATCATATACTACAGTACCACCTTCATCTTCGGTAACAGTAGCTGTAGAAGATGATGTCACTACTGCAGTTATATAAACATCTTCTCCTGACTTAGTCTTTTCAGGGTAGTACAGTTCGTCAACGGTTCCTTCATCATTTTTTACAATTACCCTTATCCTATAGTCTAAATAACTGTTAGACTCTTCCAACTTAGGCAAGGTAATAAAAAACTCTTTGTTATTGTAAATAGTTAATTCTTCGTCAGGAGCATAAAGAATCTTGGAGCTATCTCCGTCTATATAATATTGAATTCTTGCTGTTGCCGAAGTATAATTTGCAAAATCTACTGAAATTTTCGGTTTTAATATTCTTGTTTCGGGAGAAATTGTCGTGATATCGGAATGCGTAACAGTCATCTTAGGGAAAGTAACAAAAGATGACAATGTTAATGAAACATCATCTGCAAAAACACAAACTGATGTTGCCAAAAACATTACAAAACTTAAAAATGATAATAGTAAAATTTTTTTCTTCATTATTTTTATTTTTTATGCTCCACTATAAGCATACCATTTTTATCTACATTAAATTTAATTTTTTTCTCTATTTCTGCACCAAAAGCTCTTATTTTAAATACCGCAATATACTTTCCTTCTTTTAATTCGCTTCTTTGTATCAAATGCTCCGTAAACTCTCTTTTGCTTTCACAGTATGTAGGGACAGTCTCAGGTATATTAACCGTTTTTACTAAATTTTTTTTATTTTTATAGTAAATATCTACTTGCCCCGAATGTCTAATATGAACATTTCCATCATTTCTTAAAACAAGTTTATAATAAATTCCCCTCTGCGAATCTCTAGGGTCATCTAAATCTATCAACTTTATAGAATCTATATCAAAATCTATCTTTTCTGTTCCTAACGCTATTAAATATATTGGAACCGAAACAACCAATGTTATAGTTTGCTGTTCTTCTCTTTCTACTTCAAATTCCGCTTTAACACATACAGACCCTTTAAAATTTTCACCTATACGAACATTATACGGAACACTTATTGTCTCACCTGCAGGTATAAAATATTTTTCTTTTTCAAACATCAATATT
>JAFPUA010000143.1 GCA_017413305.1 Candidatus Ruminimicrobiellum caprinum | reverse complement strand
AATTTTACCGGCTCAAATCTCAAAGTTGCTCTATCTATAAACAGTTTGTTGTTGTACGATATTCCATAAACTATTAATTTACACGGAAATTCTAAAGCAAAACTTCCTATTTTTACCGTGGAATTTGTTAGTTTGTCTACATTTTTTTGAATAAACGGCAGATAGTAGTATTCTCTATTGTCATATGTAAAAGAAAATACACCTATAAGCAGCACCAAATATAGAACATATCTTACCAATTTCCACATTAAAAAATTTTAATAGTTATTTTTTCTTGATCGGTGTACCGGTTGATCTTGTTAAAGCTTTAAATTCTGCTAAAAGTTTATTGAAAACTTTGCCCGGTTTACCGTCACCAATTGTTCTTCCGTCAACTTTTACTACAGGTATAGATTCTGCTGCAGTTCCCGTTAAGAAACATTCGTCAGCTGTGTACAAATCATAAGGAGCAATAAGCTCTTCTCTTAATTCAATATTCAATTTATTTTTAATTAACTCTATTGAAGCATTTCTTGTAACACCTTTCAAGGCACCTGCAGAAGCCGGAGGGGTTATAACTACGCCATTTTTAACTATGAAAATGTTATCGCCGCTGCATTCTACAACATATCCTTCCCTGTTAAGCATAATAGCTTCCAAAACACCTGCTCTTTTTGCTTCCATCTTTGCCATAATATTATTTAAATAGTTCAAAGATTTTATATTCGGGCTTAATGCATCGGGAGAATTTCTTCTTGTGCATACTGTAATAACTTCCAAACCGTTTTTGTATAAACTGTCAGGATACAAAGAAATTTTGTCGGCAATTATAAATACGGTAGGTTTAAGACAATTTGCAGGATCAAGTCCCAAATCGCCCGCACCTCTTGTAACAACCAGTCTTATATAAGCATCTTCGAGGTTATTTATTTCAAGTGTTTTTAAAAGTGCTGTTTCCATCTCTTCTCTTGTCATACCTATTTCAAGAGCAATAGCTTTTGCACTGTCGTAAAGTCTATCAATATGTTCTTTACATCTGAACACTCTTCCGTTATAAGCTCTGATTCCTTCAAAAACTCCGTCTCCGTAAAGTACACCGTGGTCGAATACGGAAACAACTGCCTGTTCTTTTTCTACAAACTGTCCGTTTAGATAAATCTTCATTTCTGTCTCCTTATAAAAATAAATGCTATTTTAAAATATTTTAAAATATTTTAATTATTATACAATTATTTTATCGTTCCGTCCATTATATTTATGCTTCTGTCAGCTTTTTCTGCCAGTTCAGGACTATGCGTTACAAGTACCAGCGTCATATTTTTTTCACCACACATTTCAAACATAAGAGTTTCTATCACTTTGCCGGTTTCTCTATCCAAGTTGCCTGTAGGCTCGTCAGCAAAAAGCACTTTTGGATTATTTATAAGTGCACGAGCTAACGCAACCCTTTGCTGTTCTCCTCCGGAAAGTTCACTGGGCATATGATTAATTCTGTTTGTTAATCCCATTATATCAAGCAGGTTTAATGCATCTTTTGTTTTTTCTTTTTTATTTTCCCATACGGGCATCAAAACATTTTCCAACACATTAAAGTCCGCTAAAAGGTAATGAAACTGAAACATAAACCCGATATTTTCTTTTCTCATTTTGGCAAGTTTTGTTGCCGAAAAATTTGTTATATCTTCACCATCAATCAACACTTTTCCGGATGTAGGCTTATCCATTAATCCTAAAATATGAATCAATGTACTTTTCCCTGCACCGGAAGGCCCTGTAAGAGCAATCTTCTCTCCGGAATTTATTGATACATTTATCCCTTTAAGAACTTTCACTTCCTGATTGTGCGGAAGCATATAATTTTTAGTTAAATTTCTTGTTTCTATTTTCATAAATTTCTATTTTATCATTTTTTGTTATATCGTTCAACGCTTTCAAACATGTTATCACGGCCGAGGATATTTGCCGGATCTAAAGACAGTTTAAACTTTCTCATTTCTTCTATGCCTTCTTTACCAAGCATAGCTTGTAAGAAATGATGTTTTACTTTGCCTATACCATGTTCAGCAGTAACAGTCCCGCCTAAAGAAACAGCTTTGCGCGCAATTTCAAGATACAAACTTTTGCAGCGTTCATATTCTTCTTGCGTTGCAGCAATTATGTTTGCATGCAGGTGACTTTCGCCTATATGACCGAAAGTTAAATTAAACAATTTATTTTCGTTAAATTTCTGTTCACAAAAATATATCATTTCGTGCAATTTATCATGAGGGACAGCAACATCCGTACCAACTTTAGGAATTTTATTCTTTTTTACTATTTCATTGACACATTCCGGAATTTTATGACGAAAAATTCTAAACTCTTCCTGTTGTTTTGCATCGGAAGCAAACCAAACATTATCAGTATTTATTTCGTATTTTTCTATAATATTAACCCACTTTTCCATCAGTATATCATAAGTTTCTTTTGTACAATCCTGCTCGAATAAAATTCCGGCATCTACATTTTCGGGAATTATGGGATAATACGGCTTAATTAAATTTAATGCATTTTTATCAAAATATTCTACCGACATTGCGTTGATATCGACATCACCGCTTTTTTTATTTTTGTCGGAAAGCTCTCTTATTTCTTTAACGAAATCCCAAGAACTTTCTTTCTTGTCAAAAAATATTATTCCGCCGAACAACATTTCAAACGGTCTTATCAATATGAGTTCTGCGGAAATTATTACACCGAGCGTTCCTTCGTGTCCTATAAAAATGTCTATCAAATCTGCGTTTTTGTAGTTATAATATGCTGCGGCATTTTTGATATTCGGCAAGTTATATTTTGGCAAATGCAATATTTTTTCGCCGAGATTTGTTTTTAATGTTATAGTTCCGTCTTCGGAAGCAAATGTTTCTCCTCTTTTTATTTCAGCATAAGATCCGTCGGCAAAAACTATCTCTAATGCATTAATATATTTTCTGGTAGTACCGTACTTAAAGCCTCTTCCGCCCGACGCATCTGTTGAAATGTTTCCGCCGATTGTAGCATTTTTTTCTGTCGGATCGGGCGCATACATCCAGCCGTTATCTAAAACATATTTTTTAATCTCGTTTACTATAGCTCCGCTTCCAACTCTAATCGTCGCTGTTTCTTGCCTATTGTCTGTCATTGCGAGGGCTTTAGCCCGTGGCAATCCGGTGTCGTTGTAGTTGTAGTTCGCCGTTTGCTGTTGATGTTTCCAATCTTCTATTCTTCCAATATTATTAAACTTTTCCGTCGATAAAATCACTCCGCCGTATGCCAAGCATCCACCAGTCACACCCGTGCAGCCTGCAGCTACGGTAACGGGAATTTTCTTTTCTGAACATTCTCTTAACAATGCCGATACTTCTTCTTTAGTTTCTGGAATATAGACTTTCTCGGCGTTTGCTCCCAACATTCCTGAAGCATCTTCCAAATAATGTGCAAATGTTGATTGATCTGTTTTAATAATCATAATATTACTTTTTTATATTTAAAGATTGTGCAAAATAGGTAGGTTCCAAAAAATCAATTCCCTTTCTATACAAATTAGAGAACAAATATTTTGATATTCCCTGCATAGTCCTAACATCAGACATCGCACGATGAGCCTGCTCTATTTCTATATCAAGAGTTCTTGCTATATCGCCAAGTTTGTTGGACTGAAAACTAAAATACTGACGAGAAATTATCAATGTGTCCAAATAATACATTTCAGGAGAAGAAACACCGCATTCCATAAGCTGCTTTGAAATAAACCCTAAATCAAAAGGCGCATTATGACATACCAACACGCTCCCGTCGATAAAATTCGCAACATTCTGTGCTATATCTCCGAAAAGCGGTGCATCTTTAACCATTGAGTTGGTAATACCGTGAATTTGAGAATATCTTGGCAGTATCGGATGCCCAGGGTTAACGAGGGTAGAATATTCCGTTTCTACGCCGTTTTCCGTTTTAAGCATGGCAATCTCGCACACTCTTGCTCCGTGATCTACGGACAAACCTGTAGTTTCCACATCAAGAAAAACAAGATTATCAGGACTATTTGTTTTAATAGGTGAAGGAATCATAAGACAATTAATTTTTTTATTTTTAATCTTTTAATTATT
>JAFPUA010000142.1 GCA_017413305.1 Candidatus Ruminimicrobiellum caprinum | reverse complement strand
TTTTCTAATTGCTAATTGTCGTTTTCTGTCGTTATCATATGCATCCCGTAAACATTAATCACTGTAGTATCCCCTATCTTGCTTCGCTGTTCTCTCGTCTGCCCCTCAAAGTGTACATGCCCGTGAAACCACATCTCCGGCTTAAATGTTTCGCAAAACTTCTTAAAACATTTAAAACCCTGATGACATAAATCTTCTTTATCGTGTACTCCTATTATAGGAGCATGACTTATTACAATAATTTTTTTCTTTTTTCTTCTTAAGAAAAAATCTTTTATTTGTTGAATTCTGATTTTTTCCGAAACAATTTTAACAATGCGAGACATTTCTTTTTCGGTATATTGATGTTCACCGCGATTATAACGCATACATCCTTCAAAACCCACCAAAATATAATTGCCGAAAACTTCCATCCTTGAGTGTAAATTCACTCCACCGAAACAAAAATGTTTTTCGTTGTTATAAAATTTATCTACAACTTTGTCAAAATAATCATTACTTAAATCTTTTTCTATATTTCCTGTTGCGTGGTTACCCTCAACAAAAAAGAAAGGTTTGCGTACGCTATCAACCAAAAATTCCAAATAACTTCTTGATAAATCTCCACAGGACACAATAAAATCTATGCTTTTTATGACCTCAGGATTTTTTAAAATAAAATCCTGAAAGTTTGTATCTTCTTTGTCCGATACTGCAAGAATTTTCATAAGTTGTCCTTAGAAATAAAATTTATTTTCTAACAAGAGTTTTTATAACATCTTTAAATATTGATGGAAACATTTCAAGAAAGTTTTTATCCTTAAATTTTTCCATAAAGTCGTGAGCCGTAAAATCAAATCCGACATCATGTCCGGCATGCTGACTTAAGAAATATTTATGTTTTTGTATCCAAACATATAAATCGGTATAAGTTCTGTCTGCAAATTTTGATAAAATTTTTTCTTCAATAATTAATTTTACTGCAGGCAAAAATCTTTTTGCATACCATTTATAAGAAACAAACATCATTGATTTTTTTGAAAGTTCGCCGTCATGATAATTTTGTTTAAAATCCAAAATTTCCTGCTTCAACACAGCATAACTTTTTAACTCTGTAACTTTTAATGGATATATTAAAATATCATTGTTTAATAAGGTTTCTCTTTGAAAAGCATTTTCTTCTAATTTTATAAGAAACTTTTTTGTGCTTTCGGAATCAAAAAAATAATTTTTATCTTTTGAAAGTTTAAAATCAAACTTTACTTCCATAACGTCAGCATCTATGTATTTTGCTTTAAACTCGTTTTTTGCAACAGAAACTCTGTGATGACCGTCGATAATAAAATAGCTATCCAAAATTTGATATACTTGAATAGGCGCTAAATTTACACCCTGTTCCATCAAATTTTTAATATAATCGTATCTTGAACTTCCATCGCTTCTTTTAGGCAAAAGTGTTTCAGAAAAATCAAGATATCTTCCTAAACTACCAATAATTTTATCTATCGGGATAGCTATAACACCTTTGTTTTTTAGTGTATATGCCGGAAGATTTTTTTCTATAGTTGAAAAATCTGCTAAAATACTTTCTTTACTGCTTGACATGCTAATTTTACCTCTAAAAATAAAAAATATGGGTAGAGAGGGAATTGAACCCTCACGGCTCTTGCGAGCCTCAGGATTTTAAGTCCTGTGCGTCTGCCAGTTCCGCCATCCACCCATATACTGCTAGTTTTGAAAAAAACTTACTATCTAAACTACAGAAATAGATTATACAAAAAATTTTATTTAATAGCAAATTTTTATTAGGCAAACTATCTTATACTAAGTTTACACCCACAATATCTTTGGGAATACAGACCTAATTTTTTAATTTCATGAACACCGTCATAATGTATTTTTCTAGGGTCAATATAAACAAATTTAAGGTCGTTTTTTTCAGCAAGTTCTTGACATATCTTCTTAATGATATCATGCTTTTGGTAAGGACTGGAAAGAAGAGTTGTCGAAAAATTTTTGATACCGGCTTGCTTTGCAAATTCAACAGTTTTTTCTAATCTTTTTAGGTAGCAATAATAACATCTTCCTTTTTCACATTTTATGGCATCATTAAGCCACAATTCTTCGTATTTTGTTTCGTCATCAAGCCAATCGGCTTTAATTTCCATTTTTTCTATTTTTTGCAAATCCATATATTTATTCCAAGTATCATATCTGGCAAGATGTTCTTTTAAAGGATATATATTAGGATTAAACCATAGACTTACTATTTCATAATCTTTTAATAATTTTATTGTAGATGCACTACAAGGTGCACAGCATGTATGTAACAATATTTTCATTTTAATATCCCTTATAAAAATATATCAATTTTGCAAAATTATATATAAAATTAGCAAATTTATCAAATATTCGTATTATATTGTATTTTCCTCAAAATAAAAAGGAGCGTATTATGAAACCAAAAAAGCAAAAGAAGTATTTTTTTAACAGCGAAAATAAAAATGTCGACACATTTTTATGGAAAGATTTTTGTGAAAGATTTATGAATTATTCCAGATTCAGCAAATCTGCACCGGAAGCAGATATGAGAGTTATTAATGCAATAAACAGAATAATAAAACCGAAATGGTTTAAAGATTTGTCTGCAGATAACATTCGCAAATATATTTTTTATCGAAAAGAAAAAGAAAATTTAAAAGATAACTCTGTAAATAGAGATTTACATACAATTAAATCTATGTGGAATTTCGCCGTAACAGAAATATTTAATGATGATATAAAAAATCAAGCAAGTTTAGTAAAAGATATTCCGACGGAAAAAGTAACAAAGAATAAATTTTTTACAGAAGAAGAAATAAAAATAATTTTAAGATCTAAATCTGTAACAGCAATAAAAATTTGTTGTTATTTAATGTTGTATTTGGGACTTCGTCTTAAAGAAGCTTGTTGCCTTGAGTGGAAACACTTATTGTTAGAAAAAAATATTGCAATGATTTATCCTCATAAAACTAAAAGAAGTAACCCTTCTCCAAAAGCGGTTCCTTTAAATAAAAATTTAAAAAAATTTTTACTTTCATTAAGAAATAAAACTAAGTATGTCATAGGTAAAGAATTTGTTACACGAAGACAGTTAAATTATTTCGACAGAATAATAAATGAACATTTAAAAAAATTAAAAGTATCAGGAACAGCTCACACATGTAGGCACACTTTCATAAGTCATTTGATAATGAAAGGTGTCGATGGTTCTATCGTTAAGAGATGGGCAAGAATAAATAATGAAGAAGTTTTACAAACCTATTTACATTTAAGTCCTAAATTTTCTACAGAGGCAATAAATTTACTTCCATATTAATTTAAATTATTTCTGTCTTTTATTATACATTGTAAATTGTACATTATAAATTATAGGAAGCTCCTATAATAGGAGTACACGATAAAGAAGATTTATGTCATCAGGGTTTTAAATGTTTTAAGAAGTTTTGCGAAACATTTAAGCCGGAGATGTGGTTTCACGGACATGTACACTTTGAGGGGCAGACGAGAGAACAGCGAAGCAAGATAGGGGATACTACAGTGATTAATGTTTACGGGATGCATATGATAACGACAGAAAACGACAATTAGCAATTAGAAAATATCAATTTTGGTATAAAAATAATAATTAAAAAGTTGTTTGTCGTTGATTGCTCATTGCTAACTGCTAATTACTAATTATATATAAAAGGAAATGATATGAAAAGATTTTTAATTTTGTTGGGAATACTTTTGTTAATAAACGGGATATCTTTTTGTGCAGTACCGAATGAGATAAGATATAACGGAAAGATAAAAGAATATAAAGAAGCAGTAACAGGGACAAGGAATATAAATTTTAGGATATATCCGACTAAGACAGGCGGAACGGCAGTATGGGAACAAACATATAATAGTGTACAAATATCCAGTGGGATATTTAGTGTAACATTAGCACCTGAAACGGTAGACTGGAGAAACAAAGATTATTATATAGAGATGGAAGTAGGCGGGAAGAAATTAAGTCCAAGAGAAAAAATAACGGCAGTACCATACAGTATACATAGCGCAACAAGTGAAAGTGGAAATGTAACAGCAACAGGAGAATATTCTGTAACAGTAGGTACAGAAAAGAAGTTGATAGTAAACAGCGATGGGGTAAAGGAAGTAAAAGGGACTACGGAATATTATATGGTACCGAAAGGTGGGATAATAATATGGTCGGGATCAGTAACAGATATACCTGCAGGATGGGTATTGTGTGACGGGACAAACGGAACGCCTGATTTAAGAGGGAGATTTGTATTGGGATATGACGGAACAGCCTACAATGTGGGCGATACAGGTGGTGAAGCCACACACACACTTACCATAACAGAAATGCCCTCACATAACCATGTATATTATACAGGTAAAGGAGAGAATACTGTTCGTTCCGGATACCCGGCAAATGCAGAAACCGGGACAATTTATCAAACGCTTACTACAAATTCGGCAGGAGGAGGACAGCCTCATAACAATATGCCTCCTTACTATGTTTTATGCTATATAATGAAACAATAAAATGTTAAAAAATTTTAGAAAAACATTAGCAAAAAAATTTCTTGATAAAAAAGAAAAATCCAATATTTCTCTTGATATGAATAAAATAAATTCAGTTTTGATATTGAGAGATGATAACAAAATAGGGGATATGATTATATCAACTATTTTGTTTAGAGAAATAAAAAAGAAATATCCTCATATTAAAATATTTGTTCTGTGCGGTAAAGCAAATAAAATAATATTAGAAAACAATCCGTATGTTGATAAAATATTTATAAGTCATAATAAATTCCGGAAAGATATTTTTGTTTACAGAGAATTAAGAAAACTAAAAATAGGTTTAACAATAGATTTTCTGTTTTTCAGACCAAAGCCGCAATATCTTTTAAAATTGAGAATAATAAACTCTAAGTTTTTGCTTGGAATATGTAAAGATAATTATAATGTTTATGACATATCAATAAACATAGATTATAACACACAACACATTTCAAAAATTTATACTTCAATTTTAAATAATTTAGGAATAGATAATCCAAATATAAACTATGATATTTTTTTAGATGAACAATCCGAAGAATACGGTAAAAAGATAAAAGAAGAAAATAAAAACACGAAAATAATCTTTTTCAATACGCATTCTGCGTCAAGATACAGGACATTGTCTTTAGAAAAGACAAAAGAGATTTTAGAAATATTATATAAAGAAAACTTTAAAATAATTTTAAATTCGGAATATGATATAGATAATAAAAATATAATTATTCCGCAGAAAGATAATTTTTTAAAAGTACTTGCGCTCGTAAAACATTCAGACATAATCCTAACAATAAACACATCGATAATTCATGCAGCTAATGCTTTTAACAAAAACTTGATTGCTATTTATAACAACGATTCAGGTGAAGAAAAAATTGCTCAGGTTTGGGCACCGAACTATAAAAATGCAATACAATTGATTTCAAAAGGAGAAGGTATCAATTCGATAGAAACTTCCGAAATAATAAATTCATTAAAAGAATTGTGGAGATAAAATGCCAAAAGTATCAGTAATCGTTCCTGTATATAATACGGAAAAATATTTGCCTCAATGTTTGGATAGCATAATAAACCAAACATTTACGGATTTTGAATGTATCTGTATCAATGACGGTTCAACGGACAACTCTTTATCTATCCTTGAAGAATACGCAAAGAAAGATAGCAGAATCAGAATAATTTCTCAGAAGAATGCAGGACTTTCGAATGTAAAAAATGTCGGCATTAAAAATGCAACAGGTATTCATATTACTTTTATAGATTCTGACGATTTTGTTTCGCTTGATTATATAGAAAAATTATTTAAATGCATAGATGAAATAATTACGATGTAGTTTATTGTAGACATAAATTATATTATAATTTGGACAATACTTACATATCTCCAAAAAATGAAAATAAACTTCCTGCTTTGGCAAAAAAAATAAATTTATCCCAAGATAAAAATTTTATATTAAAAAATTTACTTTTTTTGGTTGAAAATGCAAGAAGTTCCTGTATGAAAATGTACAGACTGGATACAATAAGAAACAATAATGTTTTATTTTTTGAAGACATTTATGCTCAATGCGATTATGTTCACAATATATTGTTTGCAATGTATTCGCTAAACAATATTTCTTTTATTGATGAAGAATTATATTTTTACAGAAAACAGGTAAAAAGTATTTCTTCCGACAGAGACAGAATGGTAATAAACGGATTAAGATCTTTTATAGTTTTAACAAAGAGCTTAAAAGATAGAGATTTGTTAAAAAATAATATAATGTGCAAATTTGTTTTTAAAGATTTTATTAAAAGAATTGGTAAGAAAATGTCTCATGAAAGTGAAAAAGTAATTCTTCCGGAAATTATGGAACATATTAAATATTTGAAAAATGATATTATAAAAGATGATTTTATAAAAAAAAGTAAGTTGAATTTTTATTTGTTTATTGTAAATTTGTTGGGAGTTAAGAGTTTTCATATCTTTAGAATATTAAAAAATTTATAAACATATTATGGAACAGATTTTTAATTATATATTTGCAATAATATTTCCTTTCGGACAGGACGGCTGGAAAGTTTTATCTTTAATATCAATAATATTTGCAATTAAATATTTTAATGTTTGGAAAAAGGATAAGATTATCTTATCCTTATTAATTTTTTTATTTTACGGTCTTCTTTTATCAGTTTTTTCCAAAGATGTTGTGTCCGGTTTTGAAGAAATGCAGAGATATTTTTCCGGATGGCTGTTCCCTTTCTTGTTAGGTTATGCTGTAATTGATAAATATCATAAAATAAAAATTTTAAAGGTGTATTTAATTGTTCTTTCTTTCACGATATTATTGGGTTTTTTAGCTTATTTTAATGTTATTCCGGATAAAATATCTTATCTTACATTTATTGTGGATGAAAGGTTAGGCGTTATCTGCGGACATACGATATTTGGCGGCAAAAGTAGCTTCGTTGTATTAATTTTATCTGCAATGTTTTTGTTTTGGCAAAATAATAAAAATAAATATCTAATATTGGCAGGGATTATTTTTTATCTTTTTGCGTTGCTACTTTCCGGGACAAGAGCTTGTTTTATATCGGTATTTTGCACTTTTGTAGTGATGTTAACTTTTTATATGTTTAAAAAGAAAGAGTTTTTTAAAACAGGATTGTTTATTTTTTTAATTTTTGTTTTATCTTTGACTGTTTATAACTTCAGCCCTTTCTTGCAACAGAGAATAAAAAATACAAGTATAACAAAAGAAGAATCTCTGATTTTTAGAATAGATATGTACAAACATGGTTTAAATTTATTGAAAGAACCAAAGCTTATCGGTTACGGTCCTTCAAATGCTACTAAACAGGAAGGAAATGTGCATAATTTACCGCACTTTCATAATATGTATCTTCAAATAATTTTAGATTTTGGAGTGATAGGCTTTATTTTATTTTTAACAATATTATTTTTTATTTTTAAAAGATTGATTGTTCTTTATATGCAAACTCAATCCGTGTACTATTTGATGTTAATATTCGCTTGGTTTGCTATTCTTATTTCGGAAATGTTTGACTGTATGTTAAGATATCCTTTCTTTTCTGCTCAATATTTTTGGGTTACAGGGCTTATTTTGGGAGGCATAAAAAATGAAAAATAATTCCCGTGCAGAAGTTATTCCTATAATTTTATGTATAAATAACGTTTATTGTCCACAAACAGCCGCACTTATCAAATCCATCATTTGCAATTCTAAATTTTCAAATTATAAGTTTTATATTCTGCATTCTTCGGTTGACGAGAATAATCAAAAGTTATTAAAGCAGGTTTTTAATAATATAGAATTAATTGATATGAGAGAGTATATCAATGAACTGTCTCTTGAAAAGTATATGAATAAAG